>CAZROZ010000192.1:0-4068 GCA_964601745.1 uncultured Lachnospiraceae bacterium
GAGAACGAGTTGGCCATCTGGCAGATTGTCGTGGCGGCGGTGAAAGAGGCGTTGATCCGAATCGGCTCTATCCTTCTGTATACGTGGAGGATGACGAGGCATTCGATATCTGGCACCGGGAGATCGGCATCGCAGAGGATCGGATTTTTCGCTTCGGCAAGGAGGACAATTTCTGGGAGCACGGCGCGGGACCCTGCGGCCCCTGTTCGGAGATCTACTATGACCGGGGCGAGAAATACGGCTGCGGCAGACCGACCTGCACGGTGGGCTGTGACTGCGACCGGTACATGGAAGTCTGGAATGACGTTTTCACCCAGTTTGACAATGACGGAAAAGGCAATTACACCGAGCTGACCCAGAAAAACATAGATACCGGCATGGGGCTGGAACGGCTGGCGGTGGTCTGCCAGGATGTGGATTCTATTTTTGATATTGATACCATCAAAAGTCTGCGGGACAGAGTCTGTGCGCTGGCCCGGGTGACGTATGAGGCGGATCCCGAGAAGGATGTCTCCATCCGGCTGATCACGGACCACATCCGCTCGGTGACCTTTATGGCATCGGATGGGATTCTTCCCTCCAATGAGGGCAGAGGATATGTGCTGCGGCGCCTTCTGCGCAGAGCGGCCAGACATGGACGGCTCCTGGGGATCAAGGGGCGTTTCCTGGCGGAGCTGGCGAAGACGGTGATCGCGGATTCCAAAGACGCCTACCCGGAACTAGAGGAAAAGCGGGAGGTCATTTTGAAAGTGATCTCCACGGAGGAGGACAATTTCAATCAGGTCATCGACCAGGGACTTTCCATCTTGTCTCAAATGGAAGAGACTATGCGTGAGACGGGCAGGACCACCCTCTCCGGTGCGGATGCGTTTAAATTATATGATACCTATGGATTTCCGCTGGATCTCACCAGGGAAATTCTGGCGGAAAAGGGCTTTTGTGTGGAGGAGGAAGGCTTCGCGAAGGCCATGGAAGTGCAGCGCACCACCGCCCGCAAGGCGAGGAAGGTGACGAATTATATGGGTTCGGATGTGACGGTGTATCAGTCCATTGACCCATCGGTGACGTCTCGCTTTGTGGGATATGACACCCTTTCCTGTGACGGGACGGTTCTAGTGCTCACCACCCGGGATGCACTGGTGGATCAGCTGAAGGAAAATGAAAACGGTACGGTGATCACGGATGAGACACCTTTCTACGGCACCATGGGCGGACAAGAGGGCGATACCGGAATCATTTCCACTACGGAGGCCACATTTGTGGTGCAGGATACCATTCACCTGCAGGGAGGTAAGATCGGTCACATCGGCTATGTGGAGTCCGGCGCATTGTCTGTGGGAGAGATGGTGACTTTGGCGGTGGACGAAAGCCGCAGGACTGCCACCTGTAAGAATCACAGTGCGACGCATCTGCTGCAGAAGGCGCTGCGCACGGTGCTGGGGACCCATGTGGAGCAGGCAGGCTCACTGGTGGATCAGAATCATCTACGGTTTGATTTTACACATTTCGCTCCGATGACGAGAGAGGAGCTGGACCAGGTGGAGGCCTTGGTGAATCAGGAGATTGCCGCCGCCTTGCCGGTGACCACCAGGGAGATGTCCATGGAGGATGCCAGAAAGACCGGAGCCATGGCGCTGTTCGGCGAAAAGTACGGCGATGTGGTGCGGGTGGTCTCCATGGGGGATTTTAGTATAGAGCTCTGCGGTGGGACCCACGTCTCCAATACCGGCACTATCACTGCGTTCAAGATTCTCTCTGAGAGCGGAATCGCCGCCGGCGTGCGCAGGATCGAGGCACTGACAGGTGATGGGGTATTTTCTTATTACAAAGGATTGGAGCAACAGCTCTCTCAGATTTCAAATACACTGAAAACGGAACCGTCCCAGATCCCACACCGGATCGTTGCCATGCAGGAGGAAATCAAGTCGCTGAAGGCGGAGAATGAAAGCCTGAAAAATAAACTTGCCAAAGAGGCGATGGGCGATGTGCTCTCTCAGGTCCAGATGGTGGGGGAAGTAAAACTCCTGGCAGTTCAGATGGACGGTGTGAATCCGGGGGAATTGAGAAATCTGGGCGATGAGCTGAAGGAGAAGCTGGGAGAGGGCGTGGTGGTGCTTGCCTCTGCGCTGGCTCCGGATAAGGTGAGCCTTTTGGCCATGGCAACGGACGGCGCTGTGAAAAAGGGCGCTCACGCAGGTAATTTGATCAAGGCCATCGCGCCGCTGGTCGGCGGAGGCGGTGGAGGCAGGCCGAATATGGCCCAGGCTGGAGGGAAGAGCGCAGACAGGATCGCGGAGGCACTGACCCAGGTTGTCACGGTACTGCGTCAGCAGCTTTCCTGATCCCGTATGCTTTCTTTTCGGGGGTTTCCTTTTCCGATTCTGGTAAGGAGAGGGAAGCCCCCGGTGTTTTTTATGATGGGTTGCACCGGGGATTGGATTTCCTTTGGAATCTGCGCTTTTTGTCCTGAAAGAGCGGGATCCAATTTCCCTGCAGTTGCGGCTTTTGTAAAGAAAAACTTGCCAGAAATAGCGACGAATCCAACAAAATTTGTGGTTGACGTATTCCCAGACTATGTTATAATAAACCCCGTGCTACGGATAGAACCCAAACAGTTGTAGAAGCATAAAGGAAAGAAAATCCCGTAAAGCCTGCGAGAGAGATCCGCGTCTAAAGAGGTATCAACAGGGACGTTGGGGTCTGCCATCGCGGGAGCACAAATCACAACTGGAGGGAGGTAGGAGTGGGTCTATGTCGAATGTGATCGTCAAAGAGAACGAATCGCTGGATAGTGCGCTGCGCAGATTCAAGAGGAATTGCGCGAAGGCCGGTATCCAGCAGGAGATTCGCAAGAGAGAGCACTATGAGAAGCCTAGTGTTCGGCGGAAGAAGAAATCCGAAGCGGCCAGAAAACGTAAATACAGATAAGACAAAAAAGAGAACCCCTGGACAGTTGTTCGGGGGTTTTCATAAATATGGGTGCATTTTTCTGCCTTTTTGAAGATAGAGGAGTTGCGAGGTATGGCTGAAAAGAATGTCGTGATTTCCGCCGAATTTGAACAGGCCATTGCCGGGGAGCTGGATGCCCATCTGAAATTGATTGAGAAAACTTTTCAGGTAAGTATCATTTCCCGGACGGAGGGATATAAGATCCTGGGGGAGCCTATCGGGATTGAGAAGGCGGAGAAAGTCCTGGGACAGCTTCAGGATCTGGCGTCTCACGGCGGACAGATCACCCAGCAGAGCGTGACTTATGCCATCGCGCTGGTTATGGAGGAGAAAGAGACCTCTCTGGCGGCCCTGGACGCGGATCTGATCTGCCACACGATTCAGGGAAAGCCCATCAAACCCAAAACGCTGGGGCAGAAAACTTATGTGGATCTGATTCGGCAGAAAATGATTGTTTTCGGCATCGGCCCTGCCGGTACAGGAAAGACTTATCTGGCAATGGCGATGGCGATTCACGCGTTTAAGACAGATGAGGTGAGCCGGATTATTCTGACAAGACCAGCCATCGAGGCGGGGGAGAAATTGGGATTTCTGCCGGGAGACCTGCAGAGCAAAGTGGACCCCTATCTTCGTCCGCTCTATGATGCCCTGTATCAGATCATGGGGCCGGAGAGTTTTGCCCGCAATTCGGAAAAAGGCCTCATCGAGGTGGCACCGCTGGCGTATATGCGTGGCAGGACACTGGATAACGCCTTTATTATTTTAGATGAAGCTCAAAATACGACACCTGCTCAGATGAAGATGTTTTTGACCCGCATCGGCTTCGGCTCGAAGGTTATCATCACCGGAGATTTGACCCAGAAGGATCTGGCACCGGGACAGATTTCCGGGCTGGAAGAGGCGGTGCGCGTGCTGGCAGAGATTGAGGAGATCGGTTTCTGCACCTTGACAGGGCAGGATGTGGTGCGTCATCCGCTGGTGCAAAAGATCGTGATGGCGTACGATGCCTATGAGGCGAAGCGCGGGAGAAGGCAGACGGAAGTGCCACCTTCTGCCAATCAGGAGAGAAAACATCCGTACCGCACCGAGCGCACAAAGCTGGCGCAGACCCGTCCCGGC
>CAZROZ010000193.1:0-4059 GCA_964601745.1 uncultured Lachnospiraceae bacterium
ATTTTTGAAAAATTAGGGGGGATAGTATTCTTAGACGAAATGAACGATGATTGTATAGGAATATATGGGCTACTAAAAGGCATTCGGTGCACAAAGTATATCAAGAGTGATTATATAAAGGCCCCGGACAACTTCAAAAAGTGGAAAGTCTTTTTACCAAAATCAAATGGGTCAGGGGCCATCGGGGAAGTTTTATCCACACCCCTTGTGGGGGAACCCCTTGTGGGGCATACCCAATCCTTTATTAGCATCGGATCACTGGATACGGAATATGAGGCAAATACACTATTAAAATATATCAAAACAAAATTCTCAAGAACTATGTTGGGGATTCTCAAGGTAACTCAAGACAACAAAAAGGGTGTCTGGAAATATGTCCCACGCCAGAACTTTACCGAGAACAGCGACATTGACTGGTCAAAATCCATTCACGAGATCGACTTGCAGCTCTACCGCAAGTACGGTCTGGACGAAAAAGAGATCGAGTTTATCGAATCCCATGTGAAGGAGATGGCATAATGGCTGCAATTCAGATTCAAACAACCACAAAGGTCGTTCCGCAGTGCTATGCCTACACTACTCCTGGCGTGCCAGCGCATGACGGCTGGACTAAAATAGGATTTACCGAACGGGATGTGGAGACCCGCATCAACGAACAGACACATACAGTGGGCGTGGCACACAAGACCTGGTGGGCTCTGCGTGCGGCTTTTATGACAGAGCCCTACGGAACTTTTACGGACAAGGAATTTCATGCCTATCTGAAAAAGCTCGGCGTCACCCGCGAGGCCGGCACAGAGTGGTTCTTCATCGAGCCGAAAGCAGCCCGCGTCAACTTTATCGATTTTGCACAGAACCATGGTGTAGTCTCTGAGGAAGAAGCCGATGCCGTGATTCCGTACAAGCTCCGCGATGAACAGGCGGAAGCTGTGCGAAGGACAGCCGCCTATTTCAGCAGTCGGGAGAATGCCGAATTCCTGTGGAATGCGAAGCCCCGCTTTGGAAAGACACTTTCGGCGTATGACCTGTGTATGAAACTCGAGGCGCGGAATATCTTAATCGTGACGAACCGCCCGGCAATTGCCACCTCCTGGTATCAGGATTACGAGACTTTCTTCGGCCCCCAGTCCGGCTATATCTTTGTGAGCAATGTGGATGCGATCAAGGACAGGAAATTCGTCTACAGCCGTGAAGAGTACACAAAAATGCTCAATGAGGATACAAAAGGTTGCATTGAATTTGTCAGTCTGCAGGATTTAAAGGGCTCTATCTACTTCGGCGGCTATATTGATAAACTCTCTGAAATCAGCGACAAAAAAGGCGTGACCTGGGATGTCCTTATTGTGGACGAGGCTCATGAGGGTGTCGATACATACAAGACGGACACTGCCTTTCAGCACATTCGCAGAAAATGGACTCTGCACCTTTCCGGTACACCGTTTAAAGCCATAGCAAATGACAAATTCCCGGAGGACGCAATCTACAACTGGACCTATGCGGATGAGCAGAAAAAGAAACGCGATTGGGACAACTCCAGCGAGACAGAGAATCCCTATGAAAATCTGCCGAAACTTTCTCTTTTCACCTATCAGTTGTCCGACATTGTCCGCGACAAGGTGAAAAAAGGCATTGAGCTGGCTGACAGTGACATTGAGGAATACGCTTTTGACTTAAACGAGTTCTTCAAGACAAATGAATCCGGAAAGTTTGTCTATGACGCGGATGTGGACAAATTTCTTGACGCCTTGACTAGGCAGGAGAAATTCCCGTTCTCCACCCCGGAACTCCGGGATGAGCTAAAGCATACATTCTGGATATTAAACCGTGTAGCCAGCGCGAAAGCACTGGCGAAGAAATTGAAACTGCACCCGGTGTTTAAGGACTACGAGATCGTCCTTGCCGCCGGTGACGGCAAACTGGACGACGATGATGAGAACGAAAAGGCGTTCAACAGGGTGACGAAGGCGATCGCCGGTCATGATAAGACGATCACGCTTTCCGTGGGGCAGCTGACCACTGGGGTGACGATTCCCGAGTGGACAGCGGTTCTCATACTCTCCAATATGGGAAGTCCTGCGCTCTACATGCAGGCGGCATTCCGCGCACAGAACCCCTGTCTGTTTACAGACACGGTAGGTAACACCTACCGGAAGCAAAACGCCTATGTGTTCGATTTTGATCCCGCCCGCACCCTCACGATTTTTGAGAAATTTGCGAATGACCTGATTCCAGAGACTTCCTGGGATAAGGGGGATTCTGACAGCCGCAAGCGGCATGTGAGGGAGCTTCTGAACTTCTTCCCGGTTTATAGTGAAGACGAGGATGGCTCCATGATCGAGCTGGATGCGGAGAAAGTTCTGACGATACCCCGACGGATTCACGCGAGAGAAGTTGTGGAACGCGGCTTCATGTCGAATTTCCTGTTTGCCAATATCAGCGGTATTTTCGGTGCGCCAAAGGAGATCATCGACATCATCAACAATATGCAGGCAATCGAGGAACCGAAACCTCTTCCCGCTGTCCCCGTGGATGAAAGTACGGCAGATCGGCTGAATTTGAATGAGAAAGGAATCGTTGAAATCCCGGAGGAGCAGGTCATCGGTACGGCAGACAAACTCTTTGGCAGGAAGATTTACGCTGAGGTAGCAGATCGGCTGTCGGCAACCGTTAAAGAGCTCAAGGAAAAAACGGATACAAATCCGAAGAAAAATGAGCTAGACAAACTCCGCGAACAGTTTGCGAAACCAATTGCGAATACGATCATGGATTCTGCCAAAGAGCAGTATGGCGGAGATTTGAAAAAATCCACGCAGAAGCAGCTGGAGCGAAAGATTCAGGAGACCGCGGCAACGGTGGTGGATCGTGAATATGGGGATTATACCATTCGTGACCATCAGCTGGAGAAAGAACGCGACAGCAGGATTCAGGAGGCACAGAAATCTGGCGCCCCGATGGCTGAAATCACTCGGATTGACGAAGAATATACATCCAGGCGTAGCGAGAACTACAGAGAAATGATGGACAACATCAATGAAAAGCTCCACAGTGGGGAGACAGTCCAAAAAGCGGAAGAGATTGTTGTGAAAACGGTAGAGACCGAGAAGCTGAATGCAGAAAAGGATTCTATCGAGGGCAGTGTCCGCGACCATCTGCGCGGTTTCTCCCGTACCATTCCCGCGTTTCTGATGGCCTACGGCGATGAGAATACAACTCTCGCAAATTTCGATTCCCTTGTTCCTGAGGATGTATTTTGGGAAGTTACAGTCAATCCACAAAGTGGGAAAGGAGTCACTCTCGATCAGTTCCGCATGCTGCGCGATGGCGGGGATTATGTGGCAGAAGACGGGGAAAAGAGACACTTTGACGGGCATCTGTTTGATGAAGTCGTGTTTAACGACGCCGTGCAGGAGTTTATAAGAAGACGCACCGAACTGGCCAACTATTTTGAGCCGAACCAGAAGGGAGATATCTTCGATTTCATTCCGCCGCAGCGTACCAATCAGATCTTCACGCCGAGAAAAGTCGTGGTGGAAATGGTGGACAGACTGGAGCAGGAGAATCCCGGATGCTTTGATGACCCTGATGCGACCTTTGCTGATCTTTACATGAAGTCGGGAATGTACATCACGGAAATCGTGAAACGGCTTTACCAAAGCAAGAGGATGAAAGCGCTATATCCTGATGACGCCGAGAGACTGAATCACATCTTTGCCCGGCAGGTGTATGGATGTGCCCCGACAGAGATCATTTATCGCATCTGCCTGCGGTACATCCTTGGATTCAGCGACAAGATACACATCGAGAAAAATAATATCATTCATTTCGATACCCTCGACTGTGCGAAAAACGGAACAATGGAAGCGGCTCTGAAAGAGCAGTTTGGTTTATAGACGCGGAGACCTGTTGCTGGAATCTGGGTAATATCCCGAGGAGCGTGGGCCTGTGGCCCCGTGCGAGGGGGCATCGCAACTCCCCGGGTGACTTCCGAAGAGACAGAGAATGGCTGAGAGGTGGACAAGTATGGCATACGGAAAATCGGTAAATCTTTTCCTGGTGAAT
>CAZROZ010000194.1:0-4033 GCA_964601745.1 uncultured Lachnospiraceae bacterium
ATGTGTAATGTACCACAAAAGGGGAAAAAGGAAAAGGAAAAAATCTGACGGATTGATAGTGCAAGCAAATACAGAAGTAGGATTGCGGGAGCTGCTTCGCAGCGGGGCAATCATCGAAATCAAATTTTCCCTCTTGCATTTCTTTTTCAGGCGGTTTATAATGAGACAGCTGTAGAAAAGACAGTTGTAGAATATTGAATCGCAGAAACTGATTCGAAAAGCCCGTACGAGGAGGCGAATTTTGATGGCAGTGAGGATAAAAAGGGAGAAGAGAAAGCGGACGGGTTTGTATATCACAGCCATGATTGTCTTTTTGCTCTGCGCGGTGGTATCCTTTCAGAAGGGAAAACTGGAGCAGACGCGAGCAGAATACCAGCGAGAACTGAATCAACTGACGGAAGAGAAAGCCAGACTGGAAGAAGAGGGAGAAGAGATCGAAGAGTACCGGGCGTATGTTCAGACGAAGAAATACGTTGAGGAGATTGCCCGCAGCCGGCTCGGCCTGGTCTATGAAGATGAGATTATTTTTGAGGGGAACTAGGATCGAGAAAGGAAAGCGTAAAAGGATCGATTGTTCCGGACTATTTGGCACGGAATAGATAGTAATGTCCCACATATTGGACACCACCATGAATGAAAGCCCACGGATTGCTCCGCTGCTTCTTTTTGCGGAGATCAGCCGTTTTACACGAATGAGATTTTGAATGTCGAGAAATTTTGTACATCACCAGCAGCCGTTGCAGAAAAAGCAGCGGCTTTACTTGTTAAAGAGGATACATCATGTTGATTGATAAGGTAAGAAAAGAACTGAGGACACTTGGAATTATCCCTGGAGGAAAAGAGAGTGGGAAAGGCCAACCAAGCTGCAAAGGAAGAACTGCGGAAAATTCCCAAGTAGCTTCTCCCGGGCAGTGGGGAATCGTGGTTGGTGTCAGCGGGGGACCGGATTCGGTGTGCTTGCTGGATTTGCTGAGCCGGCTAGCCAGCGAAGAGGGATTTTTTCTGGCAGCAGTACACGTGAATCACAGGCTGCGGAAAGAAGCGAAGGACGACGCCGCATTTGTGCGGGAATTATGCCTGAAACGCGGGATTCCTCTTTCTGTCTATGAACGAGACGTGGCGGCAGAGGCGGCAAAGACCGGAGAGACCGTGGAAGAGGCGGGACGCAGACTGCGGTATGCCTGTCTTTTGGAGGAGGCCAGGAGACGGGCGTGTTCGTATATCGCTGTGGCGCATCAGCGAGAGGACAATGCGGAGACAATGCTCTTTCACTTGGCTAGGGGCAGCGGCCTTGCGGGACTTTCCGGCATGGAGCGGATCCGGGAGATGACCGGGAAGGATGATCGACATGTTCAGTTGATCCGTCCACTGCTGAACACTTCAAGGGCAGAGATTCTTTCCTATTTAAGAGAATACGATCTGCCGTATCGGGAGGATTGCTCCAATCACGATCTGCGCTACGCCAGAAACCGCATTCGACATCAGATTCTGCCGGAATTGGAGAAAATCAACACTGAGGCGGTGCTTCACATTAATCAGGCGGAGAAACTCCTGTCGGAGGTAAATGAATACGTCACAGAGGAGGCCAGGAAAGCACTTTCTTCCTGCAGAAGCGGGGACGGGGTGGAAGCCGCGAAATTCAGAAACTTTCCGCCCTTTTTACAGCGTCAGATGGCGCTTCTTTTTCTGAGCGAGGCGATGACGCAAAGGAGAGACGTGAACAGGATTCAGGTGGAGGCCCTGTGTGACCTGACAGGAAAACCGGACGGCGCCAGACTTGATCTGCCGGGGGGATATCAGGCGCTGCGGGAGGGACCGTATCTTTTCCTGCGGAAGAGAGATAGAAGAGGAGAGGGAGCCTTCTTAGGAGAAAACGCTGGTGAATTTTTGACTTTTTCCCCCATCGAAATAAAGGCTCCTGCAGAGATCTTGCTGCCGGGAGGAGAGCTGCTGCGGGTCTCTTTGCGGGAGAAAAGAAGCAGCGAGGAGATTCCCAAAACAACTTGTACAAAATGGTTTGATTATGATAGAATAAGTGGCATTCTGATTTTACGACCCGGAGTGAGAGAGGATTGGATCCCGCTTCCGGGAGGCGGCAGAAAGACACTGCGGCGGATCTGGATTGATGGGAAGATTCCCCGCCGTCAGAGAGACCAGACTTTGGTTCTGGCAATGGGGAAAGAGATTCTCTGGATTTTAGGCGATCAAAGAAGCAATGATAAGTATTATGTGACGGAAGGAACCAGGCGCATTTTGGAAGTGTCACTGGAGACGACCTAACGGAGGTCGCATCATTGCATAGCACAGTGGCATTCATGGAAGAGACGAAGGCAGATGGGGAGGATTTTACAGCGATGGAGAACAACATTCGGGTCATGATCCCGCAGGAGAAAGTAGAGACGCGGATCAAGGAGCTGGCAGATCAGATCACAGCGGATTATCGGGGGAAGTCTCTGCACTTGATTTGTGTGCTGAAGGGCAGTCTTTTTGTGACCTGCGAACTGGCAAAACAGATTCCGCTGGACTTGACGCTGGACTGTATTTCTGTTTCCAGCTACGGCAATGAGACATTGAGTTCCGGTCGGGTGAAGATTGTAAAAGATCTGGATGAGAGTATTGAAGGCCGTGACGTGCTGATTGTGGAGGATATCATTGATTCCGGCCGCACGCTGCGCTATCTGATGGATTTGCTGGCTGCCAGACATCCCGCCAGCCTGAAATTGTGCACCCTTCTTGACAAGCCGGACCGCCGTGTCACGGATGTGAAGGTGGATTACTGCGGCTTTGTGATTCCAGACGCCTTCGTGGTGGGTTATGGTTTGGACTATGCACAGCAATACCGGAATCTTCCCTACATCGGCGTCATTGCGTGACGGCATAGAATGTTGTTTTTAAGAGATTTTGGACGGTTGAACGGGACAGAAAATTCCTGACCGCCTGATTTTTAAAAGAGATCAGTACGGCAGAGCATAGGAAAGAAATCAGCACGGCAGGGCATAGAGGAGGCTATATTTGGGCAAACAATCAAGGGGAATCGGCTTTTATCTGGTGCTTCTGGGATTGATCCTGGCAGTATTTTTCTGGTCGAGCTCCTTTTATAAAACAGAGGAGAAGCAGTATACTTACAATGACTTCGTTGCGGATCTGGAGGCGGGGACGATCACGTCGGTCACCATATCTCAGAACGAGGAGGTGCCGACCGGGCAGGTTACCGTTGTCCGATACGGGGAGGTCACGTCGCGTTTTGCTGTGACAGATACCCGGGAAGTGGAAGAATTGGTCCGGAGTCACGGGATTCCGTACGAAGTAGAGAATATTTCCAAGCCGGGGTGGTTTGTCACCACACTTTTGCCGATTCTGATCGGCTGCGTGCTGGTTTTCATCCTGATGCAGTTCATCATGGGTGCCCAGACCGGGGGCATGCCCATGAATAGTTTCGGCAGGAGTAAAGCCCAGATGGCAGGCAAAGGCGCGACCCGGGTCAAATTCGACGGAGTCGCGGGCCTGGAGGAAGAGAAAGAGGAATTGGCGGAGATCGTGGATTTTCTGAAAAATCCCGGAAAATACCTGCGGGTGGGCGCCAGAATTCCAAAGGGCGTGCTGCTGGTGGGACCGCCGGGAACCGGAAAGACGCTGCTGGCCAAGGCAGTGGCAGGGGAAGCGGGTGTGCCGTTTTTCTCCATTTCTGGTTCAGATTTTGTGGAGATGTTCGTGGGTGTCGGCGCCTCCCGGGTGCGGGATTTATTTGAGGAGGCCAAACGAAATGCGCCCTGCATTGTGTTCATTGATGAGATCGATGCGGTCGCCAGGCAGAGAGGGACGGGACTCGGCGGAGGACACGATGAGCGGGAGCAGACCCTGAATCAGCTGTTGGTGGAGATGGACGGATTCGGCGTCAATGCCGGTATCATCGTGATGGCTGCCACCAACCGGGTGGATATTCTGGATCCTGCCATTTTGCGGCCCGGCCGTTTTGACCGGAAAGTCAGCGTGGGGTATCCAGACGTGAAAGGCAGGGAGGAGATCCTGCGGG
>CAZROZ010000195.1:0-3983 GCA_964601745.1 uncultured Lachnospiraceae bacterium
AGATTGCCCTCCAGCACCATCACCAGAAGAATGTGATGCGAATCCACCTCTGTCAGCTGCAAAAATTTCACCTTGCGGGTGGGATAGGTGGGGCCGGAGACAAGACTGGCATAATTGGTATTCGCAGCCAGGAGGTTCGCCATCTCCTGAAGCAGCTGCTCCAGCTTCCCGGCCTTCTCCATCAGGCTGTCCCGCATACTCTTGATCTCCTGCTCCCGGGTATCCATCATCGTGTCCACATAGAGCCGGTACGCCTTATCTGTCGGGATGCGTCCGGCGGATGTATGGGGCTGTATGATGTATCCCATCTCCTCCAGGTCTGCCATTTCATTGCGGATGGTGGCGGAACTCAAGCTCAAATCCGTGTACTTGGAGATCGTCCTGGATCCGACCGGTTCCCCCGTCTCCAGGTAGTTGTGAATGATCGCCTGCAATATGGTGAGTTGCCGTTCTGACAGTTCCAACTGCCTTTCCTCCCTCCGCAAAAGACTTTTGCCTTTGTTAGCACTCAAATAAAAAGAGTGCTAACATTTTGGCTAGGTATAAGATAGCACGGCTTATTTCCCTTGTCAATAGAATTTTTTGATTTTTTTGTGAACAAAACCGAGTATTCTTTTGGGCCTGTTTGGTGTCTAACACTAGGAAAAAAGCCGCTCTAAAAAAATCCGCGGGGCGTGATACCTCGCGGATCTCATAAAGGAAGACAAAGCAAAAGAGTCCTTGCCCTTTCCCTTTCAAATAGTCAAATCAAAACGATCTCTTACTGCATATTCTCTTTGATCTTGTCATAGCACACCCGAATGATATCCCGGCGCCGGATGATACCGATGAAAATATCGCTGTCATCTACCACCGGCACAAAATTCTGATTCACGGCAGCGCCGATCAGGTCCTCCATTCTGGCATCCGTGCGCACCGGCTGATTGTCCCTTTTCCTCTCTACCACGGAAAGCGGGACATCCTCCGCCTCCAGCAGATTTAGATTCATATATTTCTTGCAGTACCGGAGCAGATCTCCCTCCGTCAAGGTTCCCACGTAATGTCCCTTTCGATCGATCACCGGAATCGCCGTATATCCGTGATACTCCATTTTCTCCAGAGCCTGGCGCAGTGACATATCTTCATATACATAGGCGACATCCATTTTGGGACATAGGAAAAATAAGATGTTCAAAATACTTCCCCTTTCTCTCATGTTTTTTCTTTTCAGACAGAATCCCTTTTCAAGACAGAAAAGCCATCAGCAGTGTCTCTGCCGCCGCCTGATCCTGGCACGACATTGTCTCCACCGGCGCATGCATGGACAGAACCGGAACACCTACGTCCAGGGCGGAGAAAAAGAAAGCCGCGGAGAGAATCGGCCCGATGGTACTACCGCCGGGGAGATCGGAATGATTTACGTAATGTTGATAAGGAATCCCCTTCTCCCCGCATAGCCCCTTGATGATCGCCAGGCTCTTGCTGTCCCCCACATAAGACTGCCGCGCCGCCGTTTTCAGCACAATCCCGCCTCCCAGGAAAACTGGATTCGTCGGGTCCCCTTTCTGGGAAAACGCAGCCGGGTGATGGGCATGCGCCACGTCCACCGAGAGCAGGAAGCCGTCCCCGCAGGCGGAGTAAAGGGATTCGGCATTCCCTTCCAAATCCTGATAAACGCGCCGCAGCAGCGCATTCAGCAAGCCGGACGCCGCGCCTTCCTTGCTTCTGCTCCCGACTTCTTCATGATTGAAAATCACCATCACCCGCACTCCCTGCACGTCCTCCGGCACGCAGGAGAGAATGCCCTTTAAACAGGCATGCACCGAGACCAGGTTGTCCAGTCTGGGGGAAAACAGCAGCTCCTGATGCAAACCGCCCTTCACCGGTGGCTGGGCGGGATAGAGAAAACCGTCCACGTCCAGCAGCTGCTCCGGGAGGCAGTCCAGAAATTCTGCGAGAAAATCGAAGAACGAGCTGCCCGGTTTTCTTCCCATCTGCACCAGCGGAGGCAACTCCGTCTGTTTGCCGATTGCGGCCGGCTTCTTGTCGCTCAAATGATACGCCAAACTCGGGATGATACCCACCGGCTCTTTGATGGCAAAAAGCACCGATTTCGGAGAAAACGGATCCGCGCCCCGCAGCTGTGCCCGTCCTGAGAGAAGCAGCGGGCGATCCAGCCATTCCTCCCATCTGGCACCCCCATACGTCTCCACATTCCAGCGCCCGTATTGTTCTGTCCACAAGTCCGGATTCGGCTTCAGCTTCAGGCACGGAGAGTCTCCGTGACAGACCGCGATGCGAAGCGGTCCCGGTTCTTCCCCGATCACCAGTGCCAGCAAAACGCCGTCATGTGGGGTTAGATAATACCGCCCGCCTCTGCAAAAAAGATCCGAATCGCCAAATTCTCGATGGAAAAAGCCTGCCTCTTCCAAATCTTGTCCCGCCACAGATACGGTGTGATAAGGGGAAACGCACTCTTCCAACCGCTGCATCAATGAAACCATAAATTTCTCCTGTCGCTTTTGTATTTTCTTTTGAGCGAATAACGTTTTTTTCTTCGAGCGAATAATGTTCTTTGAATTATAGTTAACGACATAATTAAGCTCACTTTGATTTTTCAATGAATTCAACATTGAAAAGCACTTTACAGTTCAAAGTGAGATGCTTAATGTCGTTTACTATAAATCAGGTCAAAATACCTCAGCCGTCCTCCCGCATAACGGGATCAAACTGACTCAGCAGCTTCTTTCCCTGCCGGTCAATGACGCACAGTTCGTGGCCGCGCCGGGAAAGACAGTAATGCTCCCCGAAGCAGTAGACCTCTTCCCGGATGGAGGAAGTATAACAGATCGGGCTTCCCTTCTCCGCCACTACCGTCCCCAGCTGCCGTTCGTATCCATCTCGATCTTCCGTCACCTGCGCCAACAGGTAAGGACCATCTTGAACAAACCAGACCGCGCCTTTTGTCTGAGTCAAGAGATCTTTCCCGTGATAGAGGAAAGTAATCTCTTTTTCGTTGGCGTACGCCCGGATAAAATCCCCGGCCACTTCCACGAAATCCTCCTTCGTGAGATCCGGCACCAGCAGCGAAAAATCCCCAGCCGGAGAGGATATCTCATATCCCGCCTCCGTCATATGGCTGAACAAGGATTCTCCCAGATAGGCACGATAAGGCGTGCCGTCCGATGCCAGGATCTCCTTTCCCTCCGGATCATAAAAGGAATCCCACCAGGTATCCTCTTTGACCCTGGAAACCTGATACCCCAAAAAGCCGTCCAGAAACGCTACACGGGTCACATCTTCCTGAAATTCCTCCAGTACCTTCCCCTCAAAATCCAATCGGTAATACCCCAGGATATCCCCCGTTTCGCTGCTCTGATAAGCACTGATCTGTCCCAGCTCACCGCTAAAATCCTCCACATAGCAGGGGTTTGAAATCTTCTGCCGCTTCTTGAAATCAGACATAGAAAAGAGCTCTGTGCCATCCGCCGAATAGAGAGAATCCTCCCCCTGTCCTTTCTCATGGCAGAGCATCCTGTCATCTTTTTGATATCCGATGAGCATATCCGGTATCGTCCTCACTACCCTCATGGACGCGTCCAGAATCTGAATGGTGCCCTGCTCTGAATCAGCCGCCCAGAGATATTCCCCACACAACTCTGCCTCGGTGCACGTTATCTTCGTGCCATCCGCGAAGATCAGCTCCCCCTGGGTGACCGCCTCATAAAAAGTATCGTCATTCGGAAGCAACAGAGCGCCGTCCTCCTCTTCTTTGTAATAGGTTCCAAACCAGACTCCATCCTTTAATTTGGTCAAATACTCATACCGAGGCGCTTGAAAAAAATCGCCCGCCTTCAGGTCATAGAGACCATAACGCGCCACATAATTTTCCTGATCGCTGGTCTTAAATATGCCAAGCGGGAAAATCACATCACTCTTTTGCACGCCCAGGATATCCGTCTCGTATTTCACATTCTCAAATTGACAAAGCAGTGCGCCCTGCC
>CAZROZ010000196.1:0-3969 GCA_964601745.1 uncultured Lachnospiraceae bacterium
CCTTTTACATGTCGTTCATAGGAAGGCGTTGCTGCATGGGTAATGTACCACAAAAGGGGAAAAAGGAAAAGGAAAAATTACCGTCCTCATTCTTTAACCATCCGATATATCACACTTTACGCATTCTGACTCTTGCGCTGTTTCTTATAGAGGAACCACGCAATGGCAATCGCGATTGCCCCGGATGGAATAATCATGAAACTGGTGGACCCGGTGAGACTCGGCACCAGGATGAAAAGCAGACTCATCAGTACCAAAGGCGCTAGAGCGATATTCATATTCTTGCGATAATAGCGGTAGGCCATGGCACCAAAAAGAGCAGGCACCACATTGTCAAACGCAGGCTGAAGCGCCGGACTTTGCAGGATCGGCTGCAGCGGCACCAAGAGCAGCACGCCCAGCGCCAGCACGACGATCGTGATCAGACTTGAGGTGGCAATAGACAACGTGGAGATGATCTCATTTTCCGCAGTCCCGGTCTTGGCCCCCACAATATCTCTGGCATTCACGGCGCAGGGAATCTTCATATTGATCAGATTGCCAGTGATAAAAGCCAGATATCCGCCGCCTGCTCCCAGCATCGGAGTATAGACCAAAAATTCCACAATACTGCTGACCATCCACACAAGTCCCACAGAGAGAAACGCCCTTCCCACAGCGCCTAGATCCGGCATGGCACCCAAAACACCGCCGATCATAAAAGGAGCTGCAATCAACAGAATGAGGGTGATGCTTGTGACGATCCGCCCAATGATGTGGGTCTTCTGATTATAACTCTCGAAAACACTATTCTTATCCATCTCAAAACCTCCCTCACAGGATAACCGCAGCCAGAACCGCCGCGGCCATACCGACCATCATGCTCCCCGCAATGGAGAAACTCTCCAGCCATGCCATATGTTTTTTCTCACTCAGATACGTAAATCCTGCCATGGTGATACAGGATACTGCAACCACCAGCAGTGGCTTCCAGTCTCCGGTGAAGGAAAAAAGTCCTCCGCTGGACACAAAGTCACCGATATAGCTCCCGATATAAGCACTGACCAAGCCGATAAACATTGCCGTCATTGCCATATCGCCGAAGCCGCCCGCTCCTCCGCTGGAACTGGTCCCCAACTTCTTGGTATACTTCTTGTTGAAAAAGATGCTAAGCACCATGCCCCACATGATACAGATACTCATGAGCAGCGCGATGGTGGAAAAGGCCGACGGTGTCATCTCCGCCGCTGACAAAGTACTCATACCCACCTGTTCCGCTGCCGCCTGTGCCACCTGCGTCTCATAGTGCAGCGCACCGATGACCGACAGCCGAAGCCAAGGCCAGGGAGTGCCGAGACTGCCTGACAATGCGATGACCCCCAGCAATATGCCGATGCTGGGCAATACAGAGAAAGTCGCGCTGGAAGTGATCGCTCGCTTCATTTTTGTCTTATCCATGCCGATCGCGATCCCTGCCCGCCATGCCCGAATCATGAAAATCACGCAGACCACAGCCACAAAAGCAATGATTCCGCCGCAGATCAAATAGACCGGGGCACTGTGTAACTGCTGAAGTATCTCCATGTAAATCCCTCCTTAAAACAATCTTAATTATGTCGTTAACTACAAAGCAGACGATTCTCTCGTGAAGTCAATCACGCCGCAAAAAAGCCAGCCGAGAATGCCCGCTTGTCCTTTGTATCATACCACATGCCTCCTTCTATCACAACGAAATTTCATTAAAAATATTGAATCCTTGCTCCCATGTCAAAACACGGCTTCGCACTTTTGCCGCTCTTTTCCCACCTTCTTTGCTGTGAGACCAATTGCTACTTTCCATGTAAAATTCCTTGAAATAAATTAGATTTTTTGCTATATTTTCTATCACAATTCTAAACCCTCATGCACCGAACAGTGCATCACCACGAAGCAAAGAAAGGATTGAACCATGAAAAACCTATCACAAAATGCTGGAAAAATTGTACTATGCATCTGTGAGATCGTCATCGGCGTGCTCCTGTTTATGAATCCCGTCGGGGTTACCGGAACGATCATCAAGATCATAGGCGGAGTCATGGCTGTCGGAGGCGTCCTCCTTGTCATCCGCTATTTTCGAACAGATCCCATAGAGGCGCATCTCGGTCAAGGTCTGGCAAAGGGAATTCTGGCGCTGGCTGCCGGATTGTTCTGCCTGTTTAAATCAAACTGGTTTATCGCGACGTTTCCTATCGTCACGATTCTGTACGGAGTCGTCATTCTGATTAC
Organism: uncultured Lachnospiraceae bacterium; assembly: GCA_964601745.1. Lineage (GTDB taxonomy): Bacteria > Bacillota > Clostridia > Lachnospirales > Lachnospiraceae > CAZROZ01. The sequence goes on from CAZROZ010000196.1 coordinate 2,245, forward strand.
CGGGATTGTCCGTGTCCAGTGGACAGTGGATATGATACGCATGAAATCAGGGAACTGGATTCTCTCCGGGCTCGGCGCCCTCATCTCCCTGGTCTTCGGCGTGATCGTCCTGGCCAACCCCTTCGACTGGACCGGATTCCTGTGGACCTTTGTCGCAATCTCCATGATTGTGGACGCTGTGTTTGATCTTTGCACTGTCCTCTTCTTCGGCGCATAACATCAGAAAACAGAATTTCTATATGTAAGAAAGTAGGAAGAGGGAGGGATTTTTATGAAGACGATCCGGCGCATCATCACCATACTGCCTGCTCTGCTGCTGCAGGCGCTATGGCTGTATCTCATTTTCACCGTGCTTGCACCCTGGGCAGGAATTATCAATTTCGCCTTGTCCATCCTGGCGTTCTTGTTTGTGTTGTACCTGATTTCAAAGCGTATAGAGAATTCTTATAAAATTCTCTGGCTTCTGCTGATTTTCACATTTCCACTGGCGGGCGCACTGCTCTATCTGTGCCTTGGCAACAAGCGCAGCATGAAACCGCTGCGGAAAAAACTCGCGGCAGCAAAGCCTTTACCGCCTTTCCAGGACGGAAGTGCACCCCTGTATGACACTTTGGAGCAGGAGAACAAGCGCCTTACTCAGACCTTCCGCTGGGTTCAGGATAGGACCGGTTTCCCCATCTGCAAAAATCAGGAGGCAGTCTACTATCCTCTGGGAGATGACATGTTCCCGGTCATGCTGGAAGAGATGGAAAAAGCGGAGAAATTCATCTACATGGAATATTTCATTTTGTGTGACGGCCTAATGTGGAGTTCTATGCTGAAAATCATGGAACAAAAGGCAGCCCAGGGAGTGGATGTGCGGGTGATGTATGATGATCTGGGGAGCCTTTCCACTTACAGTCGGGACGAGGCGAAACGACTGCGGGAAAAAGGCATCAAAGTCACCAGTTTCAACCCACTGGTTATTATCAAGGGCACTTTAAACTGCAGGGATCACCGCAAAATGCTGCTCATTGATGGAAAGGTGGTCTTCAGCGGCGGCATCAATCTGGCGGACGAATATATCAACCACATTGAGCGGTTTGGCCATTGGAAGGACATCGGCTTCAAGCTGACCGGGAAGGCGGTGGAAAATTATACCCGGATGTTCGCTGAGTTCTGGAATGCCTTCACCGGGGACCGGGTCCCGGATGAAAACTTGCTTCCCCCTGCCGTACCTTCGAACTCGCCCTCTGATGGGTATGTGCTCAGCTACTATGATTCCCCGCTTCGTGACGATGCGGTGAGCAGTGAGCTTTTCGCGGATCTATTGAGTCAATCCAAGGACTACGCCTGGTTCTATACCCCGTATCTCATGCCGGGGGATGCGCTGCTGGATGCTTTTATCCACGCTGCCCGCCGAGGTGTGGACGTGCGGATCATCACCCCGGGGATTCCTGACAAACCCATGGTATTTCGGATGACCCGCAGTTTTTACCGGGTCCTGCTGGAAGCCGGCGTGAAAATTTATGAGTACACTCCTGGTTTCGTCCACGCGAAGGCATCTCTCGTCGATGACATCGTGGGCACGGTCGGGACGGTCAATCTGGATTACCGGAGTCTGTTCCTGCACTTTGAAAATAATTCTATCTTTTATCAGGCGTCTTTGCTGCGGGATCTGAAAGCGGATTTTGAAGCAACGCAGGCAAAATGCAAAGAGCAGACACTGGACAACATTGGCTCTGG
>CAZROZ010000197.1:0-3944 GCA_964601745.1 uncultured Lachnospiraceae bacterium
TCCTTCCCTGGGGAAAGTGGGCTGGGGAGTATCTCCCTCAAGCGAACTAAGAATGGAATTCATTCTCATTTTCGTATAAGATAGATGTTATCTCAATCAGATTGAAAGGAGAACACCAATGAAAATCCTTGTACTCAATGGAAGTCCCCATAAGGACGGATCGACTTCTGACATGGTAAACGCTTTTGCCGCAGGCGCAAGGGAAGCCGGCCACACGGTCACGGTGATCAACGTAGCCTACAAATCCATTCGTGGCTGCATGGCATGTGAATACTGCCACGAGAGGGAGAAAGGCGTCTGCGTGCAAAAGGACGACATGCAGGAAATTTATCGCCAGATTCTCTCCTGTGACATGATCGTCTTTGCGTCCCCTATCTACTATTTCACTCTGTCGGCGCAGCTGCAGGCAGTGATCCACAGAATGTACGCCATCGACATCCCTTCCAATATCAAGAAATCTGCTCTGATTTTGAGCTCTGGCAGCAGATTCGTCTACGGTCCCGCTATCACAGAATATTATCACTCCATCGTAGAATATTGGGGTGTGGAAAATGTGGGGATTTTCTCTGCCAATGGCAATGAACGGAAATCGGAGAGGAAACGGCAGGAACTGTACACCTTTGGAAATAACTTGAAGGAGGTTTAGGATGGGTCATTTAGGTTTTGGCATGATGCATCTGCCGGTGCTGCCCGGTTCAGAGGAATTTTGTCTATCCGCAATTGAACCAGATGGTAGAGGAATTTTTGGCGGCAGGCTGCACTTACTTTGGTACCAGCTGCGTCTATCACAACGGGAAAAGTGATGCGGCGGTCTGGCCAAACTTCAAGACCAGGCCAAGACTCTTTTGAAGAAAGTCCGTCCGGACTGTTCCATCGCATCATGGTCTCTGCGCTACAGTCTGGAAAAGGAAGATTTCCTTCTCGTTTTCTCCGTCATGAGCACAATCGCGCAAATGCGGGACAACATTAGGACTGCCATTGACGCGAAGCCCCTCTCCGCGCAGAAACATGCCGCACTCCGGGAGGCGATGACCATTTACCGAGAGCACACCTCGACTTTTTCAAAGAAATGCCCAGGGAAACTGTCATTGCGAAGGACGGAACTGACCTCACAGAGCAGGTAGAAACCGCTGTGAGCTGGCTGCGGGAACACTCATTTTGAGTTAACACATCCCAGACAAACGTCTCATCGCTAATCACAATTCCAAAGGCCAGCACCATCGCGAATTTGCCCGCGGCGGTCCTGGCCTTTTCTCTTTTTCAAACTCAGAGAAATTTAGGTGGTGTCCAATTTGACCCACGGTGGTCCTGACATGCCGCGACTCCTCATTTATTCTAAGCATTTTCGAAAAAGTAAAAAAGCGTTATGATATACGGTATCAAGAGACGGGCTGCAGTGCAATTCCGCTTCTCGAATTAGGACAAAATCCTACTTTTCAATCAAGTCAATCAAATATTAACTATAATTAACGACATGAAGCTCCTTCCTTTGGAATATAAAGTGGTTTTTAATGTAAAATCTATTGAAAATCAAAACGAACTTAATCATGTCGTTACCTATAACAGACAGAGGTGAAATTCGTATGCGTACAATCAAACAAGGTTATTACGAGGGAGAACGTCCCCTGTTTGGGGAAAGAGATTTGCTCATTGAAGACACGATTTTTACCAACGGAGAGTCCCCGCTGAAGGAATCCGCCGACATCAAACTCTACAACTCCATGTTTCAATGGAAATATCCGCTGTGGTACTGCGAGAATATTTATGCAAAAGACTGTACCTGGTTCGAGATGGCTAGGGCAGGTGTCTGGTACACCCATCACATAACGGTGGAGGACAGTCAAATCGAAGCTCCGAAGAATTTTCGGCGCTGCAGTGATTTGACCCTGCGCAACATCTCTTTTCCCAACGCCGCTGAGACTCTGTGGAGCTGCAAAGACGTTGTTCTGGACCATGTGGAGGCGAAGGGCGATTATTTTGCCATGAACAGCACAGATATGAAGGTTGATGCCCTGGTGCTGTATGGGAATTACTCCTTTGACGGCGGGAAAAATATCGAGATCCACCACTCACGCCTGCTCTCAAAGGATGCCTTTTGGAACAGTGAATCCATTACCATCTATGACTCTTATATCGCTGGAGAATATCTGGGCTGGAATTCGAAAAATCTCACCCTGATCAACTGCACGGTAGAGAGTCTGCAGGGCATGTGCTATATCGATCATCTGGTGATGAAAAACTGTAAGCTTCTCAATACCACATTAGCCTTTGAATATTCTACCGTGGAGGCAGATATAAAGGGCAGAATCGACAGCGTCTTCAATCCTTCCTCCGGCACCATCACCGCGGATAAGATCGGCACTTTAATCCTGGAAAAGGACCGGATTGATCCTTCAAAAACCGTCATTATCTGCAGGGAGGACGCGGATGAATTGGAAAAATAAACGTGAAAGCCTAAAAATTGGGCTTCTGCATAAGACTGCACGTAAGAGGTGTGCTGATGAAGTATGATTTTGATACCGTCATTTCCCGACGCTCCACCAATTCCCTCAAATGGAATGTAAACGAGAGCGAACTGCCCATGTGGGTGGCGGACATGGATTTTAAGACAGCACCGGAAATCCTGGAAGAATTGCAGCGTCGGCTCTCCCATGGCATTTTCGGGTATTCCATCGTGCCTGAGGAATGGTACGAGGCGATCTGTAATTGGTGGAGTTCCCGTCATCACTTTCAGATGGAAAGAGACTGGTTGGTCTTTTGTACCGGGGTAGTACCGGCTCTGTCTTCCATTGTGCGCAAATTGACCACACCGGGAGAAAACGTTCTGATCCAGACGCCGGTCTACAATATTTTTTACAATTCCATCCTCAATAACGGCCGCAACGTGCTGGAAAATTCCCTATCCTACCACCGGGAGAGCGAAGGCGGGACGTATTCGGTGAATTTTCCCGACCTGGAGCAGAAGCTGTCGGATCCCCAGACCACACTGATGATTCTCTGCAATCCTCATAATCCGGTGGGAAAGATCTGGAGCCGGGAAACTCTGGCACGGATCGGACATCTGGCAGCGAAACATCATGTCATTGTGGTTTCGGATGAAATTCACTGTGATCTCACCGACCCTGGCAAAGAATACGTTCCCTTCGCCTCCGTCAGCGAGGAATGCCTGGAAAACAGCATCACCTGTATCGCGCCCACGAAGGCATTCAATCTGGCTGGCCTGCAGACTGCCGCGGTCTGCATCCCCAATCCTGTACTCAGGCACAAAGTGTGGCGGGGGCTCAACACCGATGAGGTGGCAGAGCCGAATGCTTTCGCGATATCCGCCGCTGTCGCCGCATTCACGAAAGGGGCTGCGTGGCTGGATGCGCTGCGAGAGTATTTATATTCTAATAAACAATTCACCTCATCTTTCCTGCGCACTCACCTGCCGCAGATGACCCTGGTGCCCTCGGAGGCCACCTATCTGCTCTGGCTGGATTGCAGCCGTATAAGTACCGATGCCTCCCCGCTGCAGGGTTTTCTCCGGAGAGAGACCGGACTGTACCTTTGCGATGGAAGAGAATACGGGAAAGACGGCACCTCTTTTCTGCGGATGAATATCGCCTGTCCCCGCACTACCCTGAAAGACGGGTTAGATCGACTTTTTTCCGGTGTGCAAAAATTTTAGTCCCAGGTTGCAAGCGTTTTGATCCCAACATGCGAGAGTTTTAATCCCGGAGTACAGGCGTTTCGATCCCGGGTTGCAAAAGTTTTGATCCCGTAGTACAAGCGTTTTGATCCCCGGGTACAAAAGTTTCAGGCACAAGTATGGCAACGAGAGAAACTTTGAAAATGAATCATGACACATGAATTTCATTGGACTGAGGGGCATTTTCTACCCCCCCCCCAGGTCAATATTTTTCATACAACGCTTTGATTTCAGAGGCAATCGGTAGCATTTC
>CAZROZ010000198.1:0-3918 GCA_964601745.1 uncultured Lachnospiraceae bacterium
TGGACAGTACCTTTTTCAGTGTCGTGCCTAATAACAGTCTGGGCAAGAGCGCGATCCGCATGCTGCGCAGCAATGATGTGCACTGCAGTCCCATGATCTTGAGCACACCGGAGGAGACACCGACTCATCGGATGGGTACTTATTATCTGGAGACAGGCTATGGAATTCGTGCCAGCAAAGTGACCTACGACAGAAAGAACAGCGCATTCACGGAATATGATTATGAGAAAGTGGATCTGGAATCTCTGCTGGACGGCTATACCTGGCTGCATCTAAGCGGTATCACGCCAGCGTTGGGACCAAATTGCAGCAAGCTGGTGATGGCCTGTCTGAAAGTCGCCAAGGAAAAAGGGTTGACCGTGAGCTTTGACGGGAATTTCCGGAGTGCCCTGTGGACCTGGGAAGAAGCGCGGGATTTTTGTACGGAATGTCTGCCCTATGTGGATTTACTTCTAGGCATCGAGCCGTATCATCTCTACAGAGATCCCGCGGATCCGGCCAAAGGAGATGTGAAGGACGGTGTGCCGCTGCAGCCATCCTATGAACAACAGGATGAGATTTTCCGGGAATTCTACGAGCGGTATCCGAACCTGAAATGCATTGCCCGTCACGTTCGTTACGCCCACAGCGGCAGCGAAAACAGTCTGAAAGCTTTCCTCTGGTACGAGAACCACACGTTTGAGAGCCGGCAGTTTACGTTCACGATCCTGGACCGGGTGGGCGGTGGCGATGCGTTTGCCAGCGGGATGATTTACGCGATGATGCACCATTATAAACCAATGGAAATGATCAATTTTGCTGTTGCCAGCAGTGTGATCAAACATACCATCCGCGGCGACGCCAATATCACGGATGATGCCTCTACCATCCACAATTTGATGAATATGAATTATGACATCAAGAGGTAATCATGGTGGATTTTTGTGAAATTCTTCACGCAGTGCTGTTCTGATGCATTTTGGGTGAATGCATTCCAGGAGAAAATGTTTCGGGAGGAAACGGTCACATGAGAGAAAAGACGATCCTTGTCACTGGTTTTGAGCCCTTTCGTGGACTCGAAAAGAACGCGTCCTGGGAAGCGGTGCGGCTGCTGCCGGAACAAGTGATGGGCAGCCCCATCGTTAAGCGGCAGCTCCCGGTCAAATGGTTTTTGTGTGTCGAAGAGCTGGAGCAAGCGCTGGAGGAGATTCGTCCCTGGGCGGTTCTCGCCACAGGACAGGGAAATCTGCTTCCGCCCATTGAAATTGAACGAGTGGGCATCAATCTTTCTAACGGAATCGATGTGGATGACTCTGTGGATCGCCGCTACGAGCCGATTTTCTATCATGCGCCAGCAGCCTATTTCAGCACGCTGCCCTGTGAGGCCATGCATGACCGGCTTCGACGAGAACAGATTCCGGTGAAGTATAGTTTTGACGCAGGGCGGTTTCACTGCAATTGTGTGCTGTACAGTGCTCTGCATCTGGCAGCCACTCGTTTCCCGGGGATGATGGCGGGTTTTGTCCATGTCCCCATGATCCCGGATGGGTCCAGGGACGGGATGATGCCGACAAAAGAGGTGGCACGTGCGCTCACCTGTTGCCTGGAAGAGATCGCGAAAGTGCTGAATCGACCGCTGCGCTCCCAGGAGGAAATCAAGGCGGACCTGTGAGAAACCGCGTGCGCGAGGAACATTTGTTCATGGTAGTGCACACTGTATGTAGCGCATGGGGGTTTACTCTAAAAGCCCCCGTCAGGTGGCTTTCCTTCACAGTGATGCAGTGCATGGGGATTTACGGATTTTCCTGGAATCTGCGCCTGATTTTGCCCATTTTTTCCTGCCTTGACAGTAGAAACAAAAAGGGATAAAATAACTCCCGTTGTTTGAAACAATGACAACTGAATAAGGAGGTGTTCTTGTGTGTGGCCACTCATACTGATCGTCGCCGCCTGTGTTCTAGCTGTTGCCATTTGGTTCGTGTCTGAGAAAGTAGCGCTTGACAAATACAAAAAATCCGAGGAAGAAAAGCTCGGAACTGCCGAGGAACGCGCACGAAGCATTATTGACGAGGCACTGAAGACAGCAGAGACGAAGAAGCGCGAGGCTCTCCTGGAAGCGAAAGAGGAATCGATGCGGGCGAAGAATGAGCTCGACAAAGAGACCCGGGAGCGCAGGACAGAGCTGCAGCGTTATGAGAAGCGGGTCCTCTCCAAAGAGGAGTCGTTGGACCGCAAGATGGAGACCTTGGAGAAGAAGGAGGCCCGGATGAATGCCAAAGAGGCGGATCTGGACCGGATTCGTGAAGAGGTCGAAGGGCTGCACAAGCAACAATTACTCGAATTAGAGAGAATCTCTGGTTGGACCTCCGAACAAGCGAAAGAATATCTTTTAAAATCGGTTGAGGACGATGTGAAGCATGAGACAGCTGTTCTCATCAATGAATTGGAGACCAAAGCCAAGGAGGAAGCGGACAAGCGGGCGAAGGAATATGTCGTGAATGCGATCCAGCGCTGCGCCGCCGATCATGTGGCTGAGGCGACCATCACCGTGGTTCCGCTTCCCAATGACGAGATGAAAGGGCGGATCATTGGTCGAGAGGGCAGAAATATCCGTACACTGGAGACGCTGACCGGTGTGGATCTGATCATTGATGATACGCCGGAGGCAGTGATTCTGTCCGGGTTTGATCCGATTCGGCGGGAGGTGGCCCGTATCGCTTTGGAGAAACTGATTGTGGACGGCCGCATTCATCCAGCCCGCATCGAAGAGACCGTGGAGCGGGCGAAACGGGAAGTGGAGGCTACCATTCGGGAGGAAGGGGAAGCTGCCTGTCTGGAGGCGGGTGTTCACGGGCTTCATCCTGAGCTGGTTAAGCTGCTGGGCCGTATGAAATTCCGCACCAGTTACGGACAAAATGCGTTAAAGCACTCAATCGAGGTAGCACAGCTTGCAGGACTGCTTGCCGGTGAGATCGGACTGGACGCCAGGATGGCGAGGCGAGCTGGCCTGCTGCATGACATAGGCAAATCCATCGATCATGAGGTGGAGGGTTCTCACGTTCAGATCGGTGCGGATTTATGCCGCAAGTATAAGGAATCACCGATTGTGATCAATGCAGTGGAGTCCCATCACGGTGACGTTGAGCCGCGTTCGCTGGTTGCCTGCCTGGTTCAGGCGGCGGATGCCATTTCTGCGGCGCGTCCAGGCGCGAGACGGGAGACCATTGAGACTTATGCCAATCGCTTGAAACAATTAGAAGATATTACATCCAGCTTTAAGGGCGTCGAGAAATCTTATGCCATTCAGGCCGGTCGCGAGGTCCGTATCATGGTTATTCCAGAACAGATCAGCGACGATGACATGGTATTGCTGGCACGGAAAGTGTCAAAGGAGATCGAAAAGCAGTTGGAATATCCCGGACAGATCAAGATCAATGTGATCCGCGAATCCCGGGTGACTGATTATGCGAAGTAACCACGATTTCGATTCTGAGTAGGGTTGTGCAGTTTCCAGAAGGAGAAAATTCTGGATCATTGCGAAGAAGAAAAAGAAGGGTATCTGCAGATCGACGGCAGGTACCCTTTTTTGATCTTTTAATCTCTCACAATAGCATCAGAGACTCTCTTATTTGTTTTTTAAAAAATATAAATGAAACTACTCTTTCTAACTTCAGCCTTGGATGGTTGTATGCGCTTCCTCTGTCTCTAATACCGTCTCTACATAGTCCAGCGGAAGTTCCAGCGCATCCGCGATGGTCTGGGGGTCATGTCCTTTGGCGAAAACGGTGAGAATGAGACGAATCTGTTCCTGTTCTTTTGTGTCATACGCATTGCTTTGCATAAGTTCCTCCTTTTTATTCAAAAAGCCCAGTCGCAATGGACATGTGGATGGACTGCTCGCAGGCCAATCCACATGGACATTAGCGACGCTAAACCGTA
>CAZROZ010000199.1:0-3915 GCA_964601745.1 uncultured Lachnospiraceae bacterium
CATGTGGATTGGCCTGCGAGCAGTCCATCCACATGTCCATTGCGACTGGGCTTTTAAAGTAAAACGACAAGGAGGAATAACAATGGGCACTTTAAGAAAACTGAAAAACATGATGAAAAAGGACGAGGAGCTACATGAACTGATGATCCGGTCAGGAAGACATGAAATCTTGCTTGATTTAGATGGCGATAAAGTGCCGGACATCGGTCTTCTGGACACAGAGCGAAACGGTGACGTGGATGCCATCGCAGTGGACTTGACTGGAAATGGGGAATTCAATTTCTATCTTGTGGATCATGACGGCAACGGTATCCCGGATGAGATCTCATTCTACCAGGATGGCGATGATATCCCGATCAAGGCAGTATTTGGCCGTTCCGTGGAGTCCAGAATGTTGGAGCGGATTTCCAAAATCTATGCACTGATGTCTGCCGCCGATTTTGCAGCCAGAGATATCATGGATGCACTGAAAGATTTGGAGGACTTTATTGACGAAGAGTATGCCAGATATAAGGAAGAAAATCCGACAAAACCCGATGTGGAGGATGCACAGGAAAGCGCAGAATAACCGGAAAGAAACTGAAGAACGATGCGCAGGAGAGCGCAGAGTAACTGGGGAGGGACTGAAGAAGCGAGACCCTAGCAATAATTTCTTGCATTGGTCTCTCACAATGGCCGTATGTAAAGGTCATCAATGATAAAAATAAGGTGCGAATGCCCGAGTATCGTTTGGCTGCCGCGCCTTATTTTTATATCTACAGTGAACGACATGGAAAATTTCATATTCAAGGATCCAGTAAACTCCCATGCTCCAAGTATGGGACACTACCATGAATGAAAGCCGAAACGAAGGAAACACCAATAAAGAAAGACGCTATACCCTATACATACTACGGAGAATGCGGAGACATCTTTCTCACGGCTGGAATATTTTTTGTAGCAATCACTTGACAGTGGGAAAATCAATGGATACAATGAGAACTAGCAGACGTGGTTTGTTGTACTACTTCTAAAAGATAGATAAGTGAGAATATGTAGTATGAAACGTATAATTGTATCTGATTCTTCTTCCTGCGTGCTTTCCAGGGAGGATGTCCCGTTCAAGAATGTACCGCTGAAAATAATCACGGACGAGCGGGAATTTGTTGATGTAGCGGGAATGGATGTCACAGAGATGGTGACGTATCTGCGCGGCTATAAGGGGCGATCCACCACATCCTGTCCCAATGTGCAGGACTGGCTGGACGCGTTCGGCGATGCGGACGAGGTGTTCGGCATGACCATCACGCATACGCTGTCCGGCAGTTATGAGATGGCAATGCAGGCGAAAAAACAGTATGAGGAGATACATCCCGGAGCGCAGGTTTATATCCATGATTCGCTCTCCTGCGGACCAGGCATGTCCATGGTCGTGGACAAGATGGCGGAACTCATCAAGGCAGACGTTCCCTTTGAACAGATTGTGCGGGAGACGCAGGTTTATTCCAGGAGGAATCACCTGCTCTTCACCTTGAATCATGTGGACAATCTAGCCCGCAATGGCAGAGTACATCCAGCGGCGGCTGCCATTGCCGGAGTGCTTGGCATTCGCATGATTGGCAAGGCCAGTGACAAGGGAGAATTGCAGCTGATCCACAAGGTACGCGGCGAGCAAAAATGTGTCAAGATCACCTATATGGAGATGAAGAAGCATGGGTATGCGGGTACACTGGTGCGGATTACCCACTGTCTGAATCCGGAGATGGCGCAGTTGCTGGCAGACACGGTACACAGTGAATTCCCCAATGCGCCGGTTGAAATCGGGCCGTGCAGCGGACTGTGCAGTTTTTACGCAGAGGAAGGCGGCATGATCATCGGATATGACGGAGCGGAGAAATCGTTGTCTTAAAGATTGCGGGGATATGGGCTGTCCTTTCGGATACGGGAAATCCAAAGGACAGCTTTCTTCATTATTGTCCTGCAATTCCAGTGAAAGTAGCACCACATAATCTTGCGTTCTAGATGTAGTGGTAATTTACAATTTTATCTCTTTTTCCACAAAATATCTTGCATTCTTAAAGTGAGTTACTCAAATAGCCCAGTCGCAATGTTCATGTGGATGGACTGCTCGCAGGTAAATCCGCATGGACATTAGCGACGCTAAGTAAGTATGAGCAAAAAAGCGGCGCGACCGCAGGGAGCGACGCGATTGCGAATACGGGTTAGGATTGCGGGAGCTGCATCGCAGCGGAGCAATCCGTGGGCATTCATTCATGGTGGTGCCCCACATGTGGGGCATGGGGGTTTACCATCTAAAGTGAATTTAGACAGAGAGTGCAGTAACCCTTCCGGAAAAATTCTGGAAGAGGATTCCTTTTTCCCCCTGGTATGACGGAGAACAACCTTTCATGCAGGCACAGTATCTCGGTGAATCACCCCGCCTGACGCCTCGTTTTCAGACAGGGTTCTCTGCGCGAAGAATAGAGAAAACTATTCCACCTATGGAAAAGAGTGCTATAATGGAAGGAGGGAACCCTTTTTGTTATAAGAAAATTCTATTTCCGCAAAGGATCTGTCAGGAGGAACAGCCATGCTTGCATTTGCCAGTGATTTTGACGAAACCTTGTATTTTCATCGGCAGGATCCACACCTGCACCAGGAAGATCTGGATGCCATCTCCCGTTTCCAGGAGGAGGGGAATCTGTTCGGCACCTGTAGCGGACGCTCTTATCAGGGCATTTTGCAGTCCCTGGAGGGCAAAATCCGCTTTGATTTTTATGTGATGGTCAGCGGCGCACTGCTGCTGGACCGAGACGGTGCTGTGCTGGAGAAGCGCTGTATGGACCGGGATGTCTGCTTTTCGATCTATCATCGCTATCAGGAAATCGGTCCCATGGTCTTTCAGGCAGGAAATACCGTCTACTCGCTGGGGGAGTCCTATTACCCCATGCAGACCAGGATCTCCTCTCTCGAAGAGATCCCTGAGGATCTCTACGGACTCTCTCTTGCTGCCGGCAATCCGGAACGGGCACAGCGCATCGCCGATGAGATCAATGCGACGTACCCTTGTGTCTCTGCATTCCGCAATGTTTTCTACGTGGATATCATCCCCGCGGGCTGCTCGAAGGGTCTGGGACTTGCACGAATCAAAGCTCATTTTCCCATCTCCAGGCTCGGCGGCATGGGCGATTCCTATAATGACATTCCGCTGCTCTCCGCCTGCGACCAAGCTTACACGTTTCCTCATGTGCCGGAACAGGTCAAGGAAGCCTCCCAAGTGATCACCGACAGCGTCGCGCAGGCATTAGCGCACTTTCAGTCCCTTGGCAGTTAATGCAGAGGATACCTTATCACCAAACTAAACAAAAAGTTCCTCCACTCCTATGCGCTGCACGGGTCTTCGGAGGAAGTCACCAGAAAAAGGAGTGGGCGTCAAAATCAATCTGACGCCCACTTTTTCGATTGTACATATTTCCATGCGTATTCGTCTTTCCATGCGTATTCGTCACGCTTCCTCCTCATAACTATCCAGGAAATGATGACGAACTCCATTTTCCTTATAGGCCACAATCGTTTTCAAATTCACATTCTCTACACTTTTAAAAATATTCTTCTCGATGATCGGATCCTCCGCCGCCAGCTGTCGGATCAGCCCCTTCACCTGCGTCCGCTTGGAGAGGTGGGGATCCTCACACCCCGCCTCCTCCCTGGCTGTCACCCGGCAGGCGCAGCGCAGAAATGTCAAATCATTGTGCCTGGCCCAGCGGATAATGTCCTGCTCCCGGATCAGATACAGCGGGCGGATCAATTCCATACCGGGAAAATTGACACTGTGAAGCTTGGGCATCATCGTCTGAATCTGTCCTCCATAGAGCATCGCCATGACTATCGTCTCGATGACATCATCATAATGATGGCCCAGCGCTATCTTATTGC
>CAZROZ010000200.1:0-3864 GCA_964601745.1 uncultured Lachnospiraceae bacterium
GGATTGCGGGAGCTGCATCGCAGCGGAGCAATCCGTGGGCTTTCATCCATGGTGGTGCCCACATATGGGGCATGGGAGTTTACTCTGAAACTTCTCTCATGGTCTAATGTGGAAATTTTTCTTGCGCCAGAAAAAAGAGTATGCTATCATGTGACACCATAAAATAAAGGCAGGGAAAGAGACTGAATCTTGTTCTACAGATTCAATGACAGGAATGAGGGTCACCGACTGAGAGCCCGATATGATCTGCACAGGAGGAGGAACGCTCTGGAGCCGGCGATTCGAAAGAAAATACGCATTCCGTAGGGTCGCACGGGAGCGCACGTTACGCGCGATGAGAGAGATCGTCTTCAGGCGATCTAATGCGGGTGGTACCGCGGGAATGAATCCCCGTCCCGGAAGTTTGAGAAAGCTTCCGGGATTTTTTATTTCTATGGCTATTTTTATTCTATGGCTATTTTTAATGATATGAAGCAAGGAATCATTCGCTGAGATATCTTATCGTTAATAACATTGAACATTTCATATTCAAGGAACAAGCAAAAAAACAATTGAACATCGAAACGATAGGAAGTATACCGTTAACTATACAGCTGGGGAGGGAAAGGAAGATGGAATTCATTACAGGGGAGAAAAGGGAGTCCAGCTTTGAAATCCTGGATTTGCCGGAGATGGCAGAGCGGGAGGAAGAAGTCACTCTCACAGGAATGGCCCATTCCGTCCGGGAATTGGGAAGCGTGCGCTTTCTCATTTTGCGGCGCAGAGATGGACTGGTACAGTGCGTGTATGAAGAAGGTGCGTCCGGCTTTGACTGGCCAGGGGTGAGAGAAGAGACCGCTTTGCGCGTCCGCGGCCTCCCTGTCTTCTCCCATCAGGCACCGGGCGGCATCGAGATTCGACTGCGGGAGCTGACCATTTTGTCCGAACCGACAGAGCCCATGCCCATTCCAGTGGCAAAGAAAAAATGGTCTACCTCCCTGGAAACTGAATTGAATCTACGGCCGATTTCCCTGCGCAATTTGCGGGAGCGGGCTATTTTTCGGGTACAGGAAGGCTTGGTCCGCGGCTTTCGGGATTATTTAAACGGACAGGGTTTCACGGAGATTCACACCCCGAAGATCCAGGCAAAAGGAGCAGAGGGCGGATCCAACATCTTCAAATTCAATTATTTCGGGAAAAAGGCCGAGCTGGCTCAGAGCCCTCAGTTCTACAAACAGACGATGGTGGGCGTCTACGACCGGGTCTTTGAAGTGGGTCCTGTATTCCGCGCGGAAAAGCACAATACAAAACGGCATTTAAATGAATATACCAGCATGGATCTGGAGATGGGTTTCATTGAGAGTTTCTATGATATTATGGAGATAGAAACTGGGATTTTGCAGTACACCATGAAATTATTGGCAAGTGATTATCAGCAGGCGCTGAACCTCCTAGGAGCGAAGCTGCCGGATACCAGGCGGATTCCCTACGTACGCTTTGATGAGGCCAAACGTCTGGTCTCCGAAAAGTACCACCGTCCCATCCGCAATCCATACGATTTGGAACCGGAGGAAGAGGCACTGATCGGACAGTATTTTGAAGAAGAAGCCAATTCCGATTTCGTCTTTGTCACTCATTATCCCAGTAAAAAGCGGCCATTTTACGCCATGGATGACCCGGCGGACCCCACTTTTACCTTGAGTTTTGATCTGCTCTTTCGGGGCGTGGAAGTGACCACCGGCGGACAGCGGATTCACGACCCGGCAGAATTGAATCGCAAAATGGAAATCCGCGGCATGACGGGAGAGGGAATGGGGTCCTATCTAATGATTTTCCGCCATGGCATGCCGCCTCATGGGGGATTGGGCATCGGCTTGGAGCGGTTGACCAGTCAATTGCTGCATCTGGACAACGTGCGGGAGGCCGCGCTCTTTCCCAGAGATTTAAGCCGCCTCACACCATGAACATAAGGGAACATAAGTAAACATATGTGATCATAAGTGATCATATATATTATAAAGTGAGCACAACTATTTGAAGGTGAGCGCAAATATTTTAGGGTGATCGTAAATATTTGGTCTAATCGTAAATGCTTTAGGCTGATCGTAAATGTTTTAAGGTGATCATAAATGTTTTAAAGTGATCGCAAATGGGAAGGGAATTTAGCTATGACAGTGCGCATTTCTGATGAAACCATCGATTATGTGGGGATTCTGGCCCAGCTTGAGCTGAGCGGTGCAGAGCGGGAACAGGCTCGGGAAGACATGAGCCGGATGCTGGACTATGTGGATAAACTGAACGAACTGGACACGGAAGGAGTGGAACCCATGTCCCACGTCTTCCCGGTGCATAATGTGTTCCGGGAGGATGTGGTGACCAACGGAGATGACAAAGATGCCATGCTGGCCAACGCACCGGAACAAAAGGACGGGGCATACAAAGTGCCAAGGACGGTATGAATTTTGCTGTTAACGGCAGAAATTTCCAGGGATTTCCAGGGAGGAGAGCAGATGCGTGAGATAGAGACCATGGATGCCCTGACACTGGGCAAAGCCATCAGAGAGAAACAGGTATCCGTCCGGGAGGCGCTGGATACCTGCCTTTTGAGAATTGAGCAGGTGGAGGGACAGCTCCACAGTTTTGTGACATTGGTGCCGGAGGAGACCTACCGGCAGGCGGACCAAATCCAAAAAGCAGTGCTGCGGGGAGAGATGACCAGTCCTCTCGCTGGTGTGCCCGTGGCATTAAAAGACAATCTATGCACCAAGGGAATCAGAACCACCTGCAGTTCCAAAATACTGTACAATTTTGTTCCCACTTATTCCGCGGAAGCGGTGGAAAGGCTGGAGCAGGCAGGGGCGATCGTGCTGGGCAAAACAAACATGGATGAATTTGCCATGGGAAGTACGACAGAGACCTCCGCCTTTGGGGTCACAAGAAATCCCTGGGATCTCACCCGGGTACCGGGCGGCTCTTCCGGCGGCTCCTGCGCGGCGGTGGCCTCCGGGGAGTGCTATTACGCCCTGGGCTCTGACACCGGCGGCTCCATCCGGCAGCCCAGTTCCTTCTGCGGAGTGACAGGCATCAAACCCACCTACGGGACGGTCTCCCGGTACGGGTTGGTTGCATACGGCTCTTCCTTGGATCAGATCGGCCCCATCGGCAGGACCGTGGCCGACTGCGCCGCCGTATTGGATGTAATTTCCGGTCACGATCCCAAAGACTCCACCAGCGTCCACCGGGATACGGATTTTCTGGCAGCGTGCAGGCCAGAGGCGAAAGGGCTTCGAATCGGCATCCCCAGGGATTACCTGGGGGAAGGTCTGGACGATGACGTGGAGGCGATTCTTTTTTCTGTGGCGGACACATTAAAAGAACAGGGTGCCGCCGTGGAGGAATTCGATCTGAGCCTGGTGGAATATGCGATCCCCGCCTATTATGTCATCGCCTCCGCCGAGGCAAGCTCCAATCTGGCCCGGTTCGACGGTGTGAAATACGGCTATCGGACCGCAAAGGGGGAGGACCTTCACACCATGTACAAGAGAACCCGGTCCGAAGGCTTTGGCGAGGAGGTAAAACGCCGGATTCTGCTGGGTTCCTTTGTGCTCAGCTCCGGCTATTACGACGCCTATTATCTGAAAGCGCTGCGGACGAAAGCACTGATCCGGCAGGCATTTGACCGGGCATTCTCCAAGTATGACTTGATTCTGGCTCCTGCCGCCCCCACCACCGCGCCGAAATTGGGAGAGAGCCTGCAGGATCCCATCAAGATGTATCTGGGAGACATTTACACCATCGCCGTAAATCTGTGCGGAATGCCCGGGATGACGATTCCGGCGGGATTCGACCGACAGGGACTCCCCGTTGGCATTCAATTTCTGGCAG
>CAZROZ010000201.1:0-3850 GCA_964601745.1 uncultured Lachnospiraceae bacterium
TATGCGCATTTTTTGATCTCGCGGTCAGATCCGGGATGTCTTCCCTGAGATCTCGTAACAAGGTAAGTTAAAAATACTTCCTTTTGTTTTTGATCAATCAAAATATAGTATGATACGACGGCGTCTCTGGCGGAAACCCCAAAGGAGATGCCGTTCCCGTATGAAAGAGGAGATTTTTATGCATTACGCGCCAATTCCCATCTGTGAAAATGGAACCCCCCTCTATGAGATCACAATTGCGGATGATCTTTGCCACCTGCCGGAAGCGATGAGCAGACTTTCCTTGGCAGGGCATCTTTCCCTGGAGGGACGTAAGGTATTTGTCATCGCGGATTCCAATGTGGCCCCCCTCTACCTTTCCCAGACGGTGCAGGCATTCACACCTCTTTGCGCACAGGTGGATTCTTTTGTGCTCCCGGCAGGAGAGGGGCACAAGAATCTGGACGAGGTCAGAAAAGTCTACGCCTACCTGATTCAGCATCAATGCGATAGAAAAGATTTTCTGGTGGCGTTGGGAGGGGGAGTGACAGGAGACCTGACGGGTTTTACAGCGGCAACTTACCTGCGGGGAATTTCCTTTATCCAGATGCCTACCACCGTGCTGGCGATGGCGGACAGCAGCATCGGCGGAAAAACCGGCGTGGATTTTGACGCTTACAAAAATATGGTGGGAGCGTTTCATCAGCCGGCGGCGGTGTATATGAATGTATCTTTCCTGAGATCGCTCCCTGAGCGGCAGTATCTGTCAGGGTTTTCTGAGATCATCAAACACGGTCTGCTGGAGGATTATCCTCTCTATGTCTGGATGAAAGAGAATAGGGGGGCGCTTTTGGCAAAGAATCCGGAGGTCATCGCCCATATGATCTATGAGAGCTGCCAGGACAAGCGCCGCATTGTGGAACAGGATCCAAAGGAACAAGGCGTGCGAGCCCTGCTGAATTTGGGACACACATTGGGACATGCCATTGAAAAGGAAATGAATTTCACGCTGCTGCACGGGGAATGCGTCGCCATCGGGACTGTAGCGGCGGCTTACCTTTCTTTTCGGCGGGGAATGATTTCTGAGGCGGATTACCAGGATGTTCGCGCGATGTTTCAGCAATTTCGTCAGCCAATTTCTGTGAACGGCGTCTCCCCGGAGGCGATTTTGCGAGCGTCAAAGAGCGATAAAAAGATGGAACAGGGACAGATCAAATTCATTCTGCTAAAACGCCTGGGCGAGGCAGTCATGTGCACGGATGTGACCACAGAGGAGCTGATGGATGCGATTCACTCTGTCGTTCGGACACAGGAATAGAGGCAATAAAACTGTTGTTCGGACATAAAAATAGAAGTAATAAAACTGTTGTTCGGACACAGGAATTGAGGCAATAATGCTTCAGAAGACCGCAATGACCGATAACGACCAACACAGGGGAAAGGAATGAGAAATTCCGATGAACAAGCTTAAAAATATGCCGAAACAAAGACCAGATGAACGCATTTTGTTTTTGTGCCTGATCCCAATCCTCGTGGGCCTTGATCAGCTGACCAAATGGTGGGCAGGAACTTATCTGGCAGAGCACGGACCGATCCCGATCATACCTGGTGTATTTTCTCTCACGTATTCAATCAACCGGGGCGCGGCATGGGGCATTCTGCAAAATAAGATTCCCTTCTTTGTTCTTATCACTCTGGTGATGATATTGGTGATCTGCATGGCATATACGAGGATTCCACGGGATAGACATTACATCCCGTTGCAGCTCACGCTAGTCCTGTTGTTGTCCGGGGCCATCGGTAATTTGATTGACCGGGTCTGGCACCAATATGTGATCGATTTTCTCTATTTTGAGTTGATTCATTTTCCTATTTTCAACGTGGCCGATACCTATGTGACAATCTCTGCGTGTTCCCTCATTCTTTTGCTTCTGTTTTTCTATAAAGATGAGACGTTTTCCTTCTGGCAGCGCAAAAAGAAAGAGGCGAAAGAGCCGGCAGGAGAAGAGCGAAATGAGGAGGAGAGAATCGAGTGAGGGAACTTCTTGACGTGGAAGAGGAAGAATCGACAGCAGGCGAAGAGATGGAACCGGTGCTTCACCAAGTTGCACCCTCAGAATCTGGAAGACGGTTAGATCTGGTTTTGCGGGAATTATTCCCGGACTGTTCCCGGAATTATCTGCAGCGGCAGATTCAAAACGGCAATGTGCAGATTGATGGAAGACAGGCAAAAAAGAATGGTGTACTTCTTCAAGAGGGGAGTACGCTCTCTGTCTTTTTGCCGCCCCCGGTGCCCGCAGAAATTTTGCCGGAGAACCTTCCCCTTTCGATTTTATATGAAGATGACGATCTTCTCGTCGTAGATAAACCGAAAGGCATGGTGGTACATCCCGCGCCGGGTCATACCAGTAAGACGCTGGTCAATGCGTTGCTCTATCACTGCAGCGGCAGTCTCTCGGGCATTAACGGAGAACTGCGCCCCGGCATCGTGCACCGCATCGACAAAGACACTTCCGGTTTGCTGGTGGTCTGTAAAAATGACCAGGCACATCAAGCATTGGCAAAACAGCTGCAGTCCCACAGTATCACCCGGGTTTATGAGGCAGTGGCGGTGGGCGAGGTGAAGGAGGACGGCACCATCCATAAGCCCATTGGAAGAAGTCTTTCAGATCGCAAGAAGATGGCAGTGGTTACCCGGGGCGGGAGAGATTCCACAACACATTATCACGTGCTGGAGCGTTTGTGTGCTCACGGGGAGTATACCCATTTATCCTGTACCCTGGAGACAGGGAGAACGCATCAAATCCGGGTTCACCTTGCCAGTATCGGACATCCACTGCTGGGCGATTTTCTGTATGGAAGCGGGAGAGAATACCAGACTGCAGCGAAAGATCCATCTCACCCCTTTCATCTGCTGCAGGGACAGATGCTGCATGCAAAAATACTAGGTTTTGTACACCCCAGGAGCGGAGAGTATTTGGAATTTTCTTCTTCCCCGCCAGATTCCTTTGTGCAAATCTTAGATTGGTTGAGATAGCAGAATCGTTTTCAGGCTGATCGGGATGGTCTACTTTAGTAGAAGTGTCCTTATCAGCCTATTCTTTTCCTGTAGAATTTTTTCTTTCACGTTATTTCAATTTCATTTTTATACTTTCCCGTTAGATTTCTAGTTGACTTTTTTGTTCTAACATTGTAGAATAACACCACGCGACGGGGAGAACATAGTCTACATGTGTAGATTCGGTGTAGATTCGTGTAGGTTCATCCAATTTATTCGCGAAACCAATAGAGGAGGCGTTTCCGATCTGCAATTTGGCTTGCGTGACGATTGTAGAATTCATCGGAACCTGAACACTACATTGAAGGACATTCGATTGCACGAGGGGGAGCTCAATGTCATGGAGCTGCTGTGGTACAACAAAAGCCTGGCGGCAAAGGACATTGCAAAGATTATCAAGGAATATATCGGCTGGGAGAAAAATACCACTTATACAGTCATCAAACGGCTGATTGATAAGGGCGCGATTATTCGCGAGGATCCCGGCTTTATCTGTAAGGCCTCGATTACGAAACAGGCTGTCCAGGAAATCGAGACGGATGCGCTGCTGGATAAATTGTACAACGGGTCCCTCAATAATTTCTTTCAGGAGTACTTGAGAAACAAGGAACTCTCTACGTTTGAGATCATGGCGCTGGAACAAATTATTTCTGAGCAAAAGTTTTGACTGCTGGGTTTTTTCTCCACTGCGATCCTTAAAATCCTGCAGGACCAACTGATTGGAACCAGCCATACCGCCATACCGCAGCGGAAGTGTTTTTCATTCTCAGCCGGCAGGGTAGCGCTAGTGTATCCGGAAACATTGGTCATCAG
>CAZROZ010000202.1:0-3846 GCA_964601745.1 uncultured Lachnospiraceae bacterium
TGGATTTTGGGCGCATGTATGAAAATATTGTCTATATAGAGTTGCTCCGAAGAGGGTATGAAGTGTATGTCGGCAAACTCTACAGGAAGGAAATTGACTTTGTAGCGATGCGGCATGGAGAGAAACTCTATATCCAGGTAAGCGATAATATTTCAGATCCGTCTGTTTTTGAACGGGAATATTCTCCGCTTCTGGCAATTCAGGATGCATATCCCAAAATGATCCTCGCAAGAACCAGACACGAAAGCTATGATTATCAAGGAATCACTGTATGGGACATTGCGAGATGGCTGAGCGAGGAAGATTGATTTTTATGAAGGTTTGCATTTTTTTATTTTGAACCGTAAAACCACCAGGCTTTCGCTCCGTGGATGGAAGACATCAATGAACAAATAAGGAAGGAGGAACCAACTTTGAGCCGATTCAAGAGACTGTCTGATATGGAATATATGGTAATGAGTGCGATATGGAGCCATGAACCGCCTGTGACGACAGGGATGATCATGGACACGATCGGAGCGGAGAAAAATTGGAAAGTGCCGACTCTGATCTCCTACCTGAATCGCCTGGCAGAAAAAGGATTTGTCCGCTCGGAAAAGCAAAGTCGGGAGAGATGGTACTATCCGCTGGTAGAGGAGAAGGAATATCTGGAATTTGAGACAAACTTGTTCCTCAAAACCTATCACCACGGTTCACTGACCAGCCTAGTCAGTACTCTTTACGACGGGAAACAGATGAAAAAGGAGGACATAGACCAGATTAGGGATTGGATGGAGGACAATGGCCATGCGTGAATTGTACCATTTTGTCATGCGAAACGCCGTCACAATGCTCTGTCTGGTGCCTTTCCTGTTGATTTTCACTCAGGCAACGCGAAAAATCTGTGCCGAAAAATACCGCTATTTTCTATCTCTCCTGGTGGTGTCGGCATTTCTTCTGCCGATTCGGTGGAAAGTAGTGCTCCCTACGCGGACTCCTGACTGGGAGGGTCTGCTGCCGGAGCGTCAGAGCGGTCTTCTGCAGAGCAGTGCGGTATCCGCAGCAGAATCAGTGAAAATCTGGCTGCAGAGCGCTTCTGTGGAACAAGTCACATACATAGTCTGGATGACAGGTGCGATCCTCTTTTTGGCGGCTGCCGTGATTCGGAATCTTTACTCCAGGAGAATGATCCGCCGCTGGAAGAGAGCATTTCCAAAATCCGAAGTGCTGCAAAAATTAGAGACACAAAAAGACGCTCTTGGAATCCGACGTCCCATTTCTCTCTCCCTTTGTCCCTGCATTCAGACCCCGATGACCATCCACCTGTTTCACCCGGATATTCTGCTCCCCACAGATTCCTATTCCGGGGAGGAACTTGACATGATCCTCTCCCATGAATTGACACACATCAAGCGGATGGATCTTCTCTACAAAATATTCTCATTCCTGTTTCTGACCATCTACTGGTTTCACCCCTGTGCCTATTGGCTTATCCGGGAAATGAACCGCCTTTGTGAAACTTCCTGCGATGAGGCTGTCTTGCACGGTGCCAACCAAGTCACGCGAACCAAATATGCAAAGATCCTGCTCCGTGCGGCGGAGGGAACCCGCTGTGGCACTGGTGTACCGCTGGCGGTAGAATTCATCCACTTTAAAGATAATTTAAAAAGACGGATTTGGTCTGTGCGCTGCGGGACTGGCGGCATGCACTACGGTGTCTGTCTTGCATTGCTTTTTGGATGTTTCCTCACCATGGGCATCATGATGCAAGTGGAAAAACAGCCCTCCCTGCCGTACAGTTTTGTGTCAGAGAATACGACGGTACAGGAAGGAAATCAGAACCTTCTATCTTCAAAGTTTGCGGAAAATAACCTGCAGGAGGGGGCTTCCTCACATACGGCAAATCGTTTCCTTGAGGATTCCGGCAATCTCTCCCCTGCTGCCGAGGGAAGAATTCCCGCATCTACAGCCAAAGCGGAAAATTCGACCACAGCAGACGAGTCAGAAAAATATGCGATGGTGGTCGAAAGAGGGAACGACTGGTCTGTATATGTGACTCGACGCGATACTGAGAAGGCTGCGGCCACAGAAGTGGTCACTGGGAAGGGTGCCACTATCCATGTTGCGGCCAATGCTTCTGCTTCCGATGCCGTAAATAATTCGCCTT
Source organism: uncultured Lachnospiraceae bacterium (assembly GCA_964601745.1). Lineage (GTDB taxonomy): Bacteria > Bacillota > Clostridia > Lachnospirales > Lachnospiraceae > CAZROZ01. The sequence continues at coordinate 2,147 of CAZROZ010000202.1, forward strand.
CAATAAATGGGACCATCCCTTCCATCTCTAATGTAGTGATTCACTCGGTGAAGGCTGCAGACAATGACGCATCAAATTATACGTATGCATTCGGTTCTAAGGCGGAAATAGCAGAAAAGGTCAAAGATGTGTCGTCTTTTTGGAATGTAGTAGTGGGATGTGATGGTGGAATGCAATAAATAGGAGAAAGAAAATGAATGAGCTAAAATTCATGACATAAGCAATCCGTGGGTTTTCATTCATGGTGGTGTCCCATATGTGAGATATGGATGTTACTATCGAAACGAGAAGGAAACCGCAGGTCAGAAGTAGACATCAGTGCGGTTTCCCCGTTTCGGCAAATTCTATCTTTCATGCAATCCTCGTCTCGACAATCAGCAAATCTTTCATTTTCTCGCCCTCTGCGCCCAATCAAAATCCCGGATCAAAAATAGAGATTTTAAGAAAAGGAAAAGAAAAGTTTAAAAATTAGGGAAAAAGTTGACTTTGATTTTAGGCAAATGTATAATCAAAAAGGCAAATGCCTAATTGGCCAATTCATCTACTTTCTTCTAAATAAGGGTATTCGTTAACGACATAGTTCATCTTGAATTCATTTTGTTTCGATGTGAAGTGAATTCTGCATTTGGCAAGCCATTGCGACTGAGGTTTTAAGCAAGGGGGTTTCAGTCATCAAAAATGGAGCAAAAAAGAAGGAGCAGACGCAGAGAAGAGATCAGACGACGTGACAGAAACCGGAAGATCATTACCATTCTGATTCTCGGATATGTTCTCATTTTTGTATTGATTCTAATCGGATTGGTGAACAGAATACGGCATATGCACGAGGAAACTTTTACCACTGGACAATCGCATGAGCTTCCCGCAGGGGAAGTTCCATCCCACGATTCTCCTGGGGAGGAGACGGCGACCACTCTGAATCCACAGGAATATACCGTCGTTGTCACAGACTCTGTCGACAACCCTGTCGACAACCCTGTCGACGTTCCAGAAGAGATCCTAGAATTTGTTCAAAAATATCCGGAAGCTGCCTCCTTCGCCGAGAATTACCCGGGAGTGAGCGATCAGCACACCGAGATTGACTTGACGGATGAAGTTACAAAGGGAGTCATCCCTCTCTTTATTCAGTGGGACGAGCGATGGGGATATGAACTGTATGGGCAGAACTACCTGGGAATCAACGGATGCGGACCTACCTGTCTCTCCATGGTTGTCTGCGGATTGACCGGCAGCACAGAATGGAATCCCAAGGCAGTTGCTGACTTTTCCGTGGAACAGGGCTACTATGAGGCGGAATGGGGCACTTCCTGGAATCTGATGACAGAAGGTGCCCAATCACTGGGTCTGTCAGTACAGGGACTCCGCGTAACTGCGATGAATATCCGGAATCAACTGTCGGAAAAAGGCAGAGCAATCATCTGCTCGATGCATCCCGGGGACTTCACTTACACAGGTCATTTCATCGTTCTGACTGGCCTGGATGAAAATGGAGATGTGATTCTAAATGACCCCAACAGCCCCAGTAACAGTGAGAAACACTGGTCCATGGACGTTCTACTGCCGCAAATTCGAGGCATGTGGGCTTTTACTGAGAAAGAGGAAATTGACGTAGACATCGTGACCAAGTCAGATTAAACTTCCATACCCCGCAAGCGGGACAACACCATGAATGAAAGCCCACGGATTGCTCCGCGCCTGCG
>CAZROZ010000203.1:0-3807 GCA_964601745.1 uncultured Lachnospiraceae bacterium
TGGGCAACACTCAGGGTGTGTTCCAGCAGTCCGCCCAAAAAGCCGTGATGAATGGACCTGGCCGCAGACCGGGTGATGAAAGCTTTGGCAAATTCGGTATCCGCGATGAAAACCTGTTCCAGCAGTTTTCTGCAATAGGGATTTTCCACAGAGGCAATCAGCGCTTTGATCTGGTGCCACATTTCCTTTCGATCCTTTTTGGTCGTGGGCACATAATCCATCACATTGTACTCATTTTCTTTAGCCTTGCGCAGCCTGTGAATGTTCAGTTGAAAACTGTTCTGAAAAAGGACCACCTGGGCCTCCACATGGATATAATCCAGTGCTTCAAAGGATTCGATCCCGTTATTCAGATCCCAGATCTTCGCGTCCACATTTCCGGTCCTGTCCTGCAGCAGCAGAGAGTCGTAGGACTTTCCAGACCTGGTCTTCAGCGTCTGTTTCGATTTGCACAGGTAAATCTCAGAGACGTTTTCTCCTTCGTGCAATTCATTGATATAGCGCATGTTATGGCTCCCTTCTAATCATCTCTGGTTGACATGCTTTTCTCCTCTGGTTGACATGCTTTTCTCCTCTGGTTGACATGCTTTTCTCCCCTGGTTGACATGCTTTTCTCCCCTAACGAAAACTCCATTCCCCAAAATTTTCGTGTTATCACGATCTGATTTTCCTTTTTATACAGTCTTCTACTGCTGTCTCCTATTTTTGCACAAACACCCTGCGACGACTCACGCCCGCTGCCGCGCTGCCTGACTGCCGCAGCGAGATCTGCCTAGCTACAATCTATCTTAACCAAAACTATCAAAGCCTAATCTATCTCAACGTGCACTACCCCGGTATGGATCTGTCCCAGCTCCCTCCCGCGGGCACCTCCTCAATTTCGCTTGGTCAGTTCCGCCTTTAACGTAATCACATTATCGCTGGTCTTGGTGGTGCGCACCACAGTAATGGTAATCGATTTGCCCACGCCGGCATTCCGCAGCGCAGTCTGCAGGTTGATAAAATTGATCACCGGCATCTCGTCAATCTGGGTGATGATATCACCCCGCAGGATTCCCGCCTCAAAGGCTGGGGACTCTGTGGCAATCTCCGTCACATAAATTCCAGAACCGGTTCCCAAAGAGGCAGCCGCCTCCGATGTCAATTCACTGCCGATAACCCCCAGATAAGGCCGTTCTTCGCGATTTGCCATATCTTCCAAAATGGTGCGCAGCCGGCTGATAGACAGGCAGGTGGAGATATTCTTGTTCAGATCCTTGTTAAACCGGTGGCTCATCAGACCTACCACCTGACCATCCAGGTCCGTGATGACACCCTCGCCGTTGGACAGCACCGGGAGGCTTGTATTAAATAACTCGACCTTGTTGTCAGTGATGACCTGCTCGCTCCGGCGGTTTGTCACCGTGCCAAACAACATGGAATAGGCGTATCCGTTGGGATTTCCCAGTGCCAGCACAGGAGTCCCGGTGTCTAGATCATAGGAATTGCCCAGCTGCGCGATCTGATACGTTCCCGCCGTCTCTGTGGGAATCTCCGCCAGGGGAACCGCCACCAGCGCAATCCCCAGTTCCCTGTCCCCGTCATAAAATTCTCCCACCACTGTGAGAGCATTCCGGAAAGTAACCCGGATCTCATTGGCCTCGGCGACCTCATCATATTCCGTCAAAATGAGCAATTCTTCCCCATTTTCCGCCATGATCAGTCCGCTGGTGGAACTCATCTGCTGGGAGGGATTCAAAAACCAGTCCATCCCATTGGTCACACCGGTCACCGTCACGATAGAAGTATTTACCTGCTCCGCCACATCATAGAGCGCATCATAATAAGACGCAATCCCGGAAAGTGCCTCCTCTTCCGGTGAGACCGTCTCCGGTTCCGTGGTCTCTTCCGTAGAAAGCGCAGTGCTCTCCGTCGTCTCCGGCTCTGTGGTGGGCTCCTCGGTGGACTCCTCGCTGCCCAGCTGTACATGGAGACGGTCTTTCTCTAATCTATTCTGATAGATCCCATCTGTCACGATGATAGTGAAAAAAGAGACCAGCCCAAAAATGATTGCCAGCAGTACCGTGAAGGCGACCGCCAATGCCATCCTCTTAAGCCGTGCATTCTTGCGCCGATTTACTACTTCCTGTTGAATAAAAGAATATTCCGGCTCGCTGTCAGGAATCTGGTCCTCTCTCCCGTCGGGGAGCTCTCCTCCGGTGGGAAGTGTCCTTTTGGTTTCCTGCGTCTTCTCTTCGTCGGTGCCGCGTTGCCCTTGTTTCCTATCTGTTCCATCCGTCATTGGGTTCGTTCCTCCTTCGCAGGATCCGATTCTATCAGACAAGAAATTGCCTCTTCTTTGGCAGGGAATTTCTTCTGCCCGTCAAGAATGAATCCTCATGAAAGTCTCTCAATCCCCTTCTCATCCCCCTGAACGGTTGAAAAACCGATCGTCTTTCCCCTGAAGTATATCACACCAGATAGGTTCTCGACAAGAAGAGGATTTCCATGGTATACTTTCCTGCATAGAACATACTAAAAATCAAAACGGCAGGAATTTTATCGCTCAAAATAGCATCACACGCAATATGCAAAGACCGTCTGAAGAAGGAGACCGCAATCAATGAATAAAAAAGCCCTGAAAACTCTGGAATTTGACAAAATCCTGGAACAGCTCACCCAGTACGCAGACTCTCCCTTAGGAAAAGACGCCTGCCGTCATCTGCTCCCCATGACTGTCCTGACACAGGTGGAGAAGGCCCAGGCAGAGACCAGGGACGCGCTTTCCCGGATCTATAAAAAGGGAAAGCCCTCTTTCTCCGGTCTGAAGGACTTAAGCCCCTCCTTTCTCCGCCTGGAGATCGGCGGCAGCTTGAACGCTATTGAGCTCCTTTCTCTTGGCAGGGCACTGGAATTGACCTCCCGAATTCAGGAATACGGGCAGTCCACGAAACCGGATTCTACTGACCCACAGGCAGCGCAAAACGACAGCCTGTACGAACAATTTGCCGGACTGACCCCTTTCCCGATCCTGGAGCGCGAGATCAATCGCTGTATTTTATCAGAAGAAGAAATCAGTGACGACGCCAGCCCCGGTTTGCGCAAAGTCCGCAATCAGATCGCCCAGACTGGAACGAAGATCCACACCAGTCTGACCGGGATCCTGCAATCTTCCAAAGTGATGCTGCAGGAACCGCTGATCACCCAGCGCAACGGGCGTTATTGTCTGCCGGTAAAAGCAGAATATAAACATGCATTTCCCGGAATGGTCCACGATCAGTCCTCCTCCGGCTCCACCCTCTTCATCGAGCCCATGTCTGTCGTGCGGCTGAACAACGAGATGGCAGAACTGGCGATCCAGGAAAAGGCAGAGATTGAGAAAGTCCTGGCCTCTCTCTCCGATCAAGCGGCACAGTACCTCCCGGAACTGCGGGAAAATCTTTCTATCTTAACCCATCTGGATTTTGTATTTGCGAAAGGAGCGCTGGCCAGAGCCATGAAAGCCTCCCAGCCTCTCTTCAATAATCAAGGCATTTTACAGCTGAAAAAGGCTCGTCATCCCCTGATCGATCCCCACAAAGTAGTGCCCATCGACGTGGCACTGGGGGAGACTTATACCCTGCTGATCGTCACCGGTCCCAACACCGGCGGCAAAACGGTTTCTCTAAAAACAGTGGGACTTTTGTCTCTCATGGGCCAGGCGGGGCTTCACATTCCAGCCCTTGACGGTTCCCGGCTGGGGCTTTTTCAAGAAATTTTCGCCGATATCGGAGATGAACAGAGCATTGAACAGAGCCTCAGCACCTTCTCCGCCCACATGGTGAATAC
>CAZROZ010000204.1:0-2527 GCA_964601745.1 uncultured Lachnospiraceae bacterium
TCACGGCTGCTGCAGTCATAATAAAAGTACAAGGACCAGACATTCCTGAGTTCGCGGAGCGAACTTGTAGTGGGTAGTGAAATGTCTAGAAGCTGCCAGGCGGGAATCACCATGTATGACAGCTGTCGGATGGAATTTTCAGGGCTGAATCCCATGTACAGCACTAGGGGGTGGGGAAAAAGGTGAGTGTAAGTAAAAATTGTAAAGCTGAATAAAGCGATCCAGGAATTATCTGTCTGAAAAATAGATGCCCCGTAGTCGTTGACTGCGGGGTGTTTTGCGTAATGGGACTACCGTCATATGAAGACGCTAAATTTCATAGGTGCCAAGGATAGGAATCTTTCTGCGATTTTTGACAAATGAATGAGACCCTGACGATGACGATAAACTGTTCTTTTTGTCTTTGCAGGAATCCTGCCATCCGGTGCTTTACAAATAAACCATCATTTTTTTGCCCAGTGATTCACAGACGAACCATCGTCCTTTTGCCCAGTGATTCACGGACGAACCATCGTTTTTTTGCCCGGTGATTCACAGACGAATCATCGTCCTTTTCTCCGCTGATTTTACACAAACTTTACATTCTTGTGATAGTCGCCTTTACACAGGAAAGGTAGAGTGAAAGCGTAGAAATACTGATGGGAGGAGAGGATTGGATGAGGAATGACACGGTTCAAATGGTCTTCGGCCTGTGCGGAGGACTGGGATTGTTCTTATTCGGCATGAATAGCATGAGTGATAATCTGCAAAAAGTCGCCGGGGACAGGATGAAGAAGATTTTGGGCTGCCTGACAAAAAATCCAGTGCTGGGGGCGCTGGCAGGAGCAGTGGTGACCGCGGTGCTGCAGAGCAGTTCCGCAACGACGGTGATGACCATCGGTTTTGTCAGCGCGGGACTGATGAGCCTGCCTCAGGCAATTTCCGTGATTTTCGGTGCCAATATCGGTACCACGATGACAGCACAGCTGATGGCGTTTAAAATCACAGACTATATTTATCCCATTATTTTTGTGGGATTTTTGCTGAATTTTGCCGGAAAGAAGGAGAAAACCAAAAGCCTGGGCACGGTGGTCTTCTCCTTTGGACTGCTCTTTCAGGGCATCGAACTCATGGGCAGTGCCATGAAACCCTTGGCGGACAGCCCTTTTTTCACGGATCTGATGGGGAAAGTAGCCGCCTTTCCGGTGCTGGGTGTGCTGCTGGGTGCGTGTATGACACTGGTGGTGCAGAGCAGTTCCGCGACCATAGCGGTGCTGCAGAATTTCGCTTCCCAGGCGGGACCGGACGGGGTGACCAGTGTGATCGGTCTGGAGGGCGCCATCCCTATTTTGCTGGGGGACAACATCGGAACTACCATCACGGCGCTGCTGGCTTCCATGGGACAGTCAAATGACGCGAAGCGGACGGCACTGGCACACAGCATTTTCAATATCACAGGCAGTATTGTTTTTGTATGCGTGATTCCCCTTTTTGCAAAATTTGTGGCAATGATTTCACCAAAAGGACCTGAAATTCTGGTTATCTCCAGGCAAATCGCCAATGCACATACCACATTCAATCTGGTCTGTACCTTGCTGTGGCTGCCATTGATTCCGCTGATGGTAAAAATCGTGACTTTTTTGGTGCCCGTGCAGGATCAGGCAGAGGCACCTGAGTATCAGCCTCAATATCTGGATGAGCGGGTGATGGGGCAGCCGGTGGCTGCTATGTATCTGGTCTCCAACGAAATTCGCCGTTGTGCGACATTTACTACGGAGATGCTGGAAATGGCTCGGGGAGAACTGACGGGAAAGCAGAAAGACGAAACAGCCTTTCCCTCTCTGTATGACGCGGTAAAAAAACTGCAGGCTTCGATTGTGGCTTATCTCACCAGAATGTTTGCCAGGGGTGGTCTGACGGAAGCCCAGTCGGAACGTGCAGCAGGATTGCTCTATGTGGTGAATCACGTGGACCGGATGGCAGATCGGATGCAGGAGATTGTCATCTGCTTCAGGAAAATGGATCAGGACAAGAAAAATTTCTCAGAAGAGGCGAAAGGGGAATTGGAACAGTGCTTTTCCATCTCTCAGGATCTGTTCCTCAAAACGATGAATGCAGTGGACAGCGGGGATAAAAGCATCATCGCGGAGGCAGTAAAGGGAAGAAAGGCTATGCGACAGGCACAGAAAAAGTTCAAGAAAGCCCATCTCGCACGGGTGAAAAAGAAGACATGTGATGCCTCGCTGACACAGGATTTTGCAGATCTCCTCTACGGATTTGACCGGGTGGTGGACAATTGTGTCAGCATAGCGGAAGAAGTGATGGACGGGGTGCGGTTCGTCACATTGGAGGAGAACGGAGCGCAAGAGGTACTGCCGGAGGGAGGTGGAGGATGATGTCAGAAAGAAAATGAAAAGAGAAACTGGTATGCAGTAAACAGGCAGAAGATTCGGAAAGAGATAGGCAGACTATCGGTAAAATATGGGCAGTCTATAGGAAAACATGGAAAAGATATGGGGAAGAGATAGCCAGGAGATGGCCACGAGAT
>CAZROZ010000204.1:2537-3796 GCA_964601745.1 uncultured Lachnospiraceae bacterium
GATAGGAAAGACACTTGAAAGGCATTGATTTTGCGTATTTGTATGGATCGAAATTTCTAAATAAAAGCATTGACACAGGAGATAATTTAAGATATAGTTTGATGAACCACATGATATAGCTTTTATTATCGCATGTCGAGGTGAGAATGATGAATAATAGAATTTGCTTATTTGGAGATTCGATTGCGCGAGGCATTGCCTGGGATGCCGAGCGTCAAAAGTATGCGTTGCTCAAGGACAGTTTCGTGGGAAAATTGAACGATTCCGGACTCCTTTCTATTGTCAATTATGCCAAATTCGGCTGCACCATTTCCAAGGGAAAAGAACTCATCCTGCAGCGAAAAGAGGAATTGAGGCGGTATGAATATGTCGCTCTGGAATTTGGGGGCAATGACTGCAACTTTGACTGGCAGTGGATTTCAGAACATCCGGAGGAAAAGGTCCCGCCGGTCGTTCCGCTGGATCAGTTTGTGAGAGAGTACAGGGAAGTGATCAGAGTGATTCGAAGCGCCAGGGGGAATCCGCTCATCCTGTCGCTCCCGCCCATTGAGTCGCAGAAATTTTTCTCCTGGATTTCCAAGGACCGCGATGGCGATGCGATTTTGCGGTATCTAGGCGATAAGGAACATATCTACCGCTGGCATGAAATGTACAATATGGCGGTGTGCCGGGTTGCGCTGGTGGAGTCAGTCCCGCTGGTGGACATCACGACCCGTTTTCTGGAGATGAATGATTATCAAGAGTGCATTTGTGACGATGGAATGCACATCAATGCCGAGGGTCATCAGATCGTATATGAGGAAGTGCGGGACTATTTTCAAGAGCGCAAGGTTCGATTCCCCACCGCGGTCTGATGAGGAGAATCCGAATTCCCTTTTTGTGCACGGCGGTTTTAAAAAACCCGTCAAGTGCCCATACATTTATGTAGAAGTGTTGCATGCTGCGGGTACTTGGCGGGATTTTTGCGCTTTTTCTTTCTATCGTTTATCGTTAGATTCTCATCTTTCTTGAGCCTCATCGAAATGATGAAATCCATTCTTTCACTGTTACTGTTCACGGATGTAGGAGACAATAACAATGGTTCGTGAGCGACAAATCTGCCATTTGCATTTTCTCTTTAGAAGCATCGGGCACAACGCATCTATGAACAAAACTTCCACGCTTCTTGCTGATATACCGAGGATTCGCGTTTCCTGCAAGGAATGTGCCACAAAGCCCCAGTATGCGCCACAAAAGGTCTCCGTCAGTCTCACGAGGGC
>CAZROZ010000205.1:0-3757 GCA_964601745.1 uncultured Lachnospiraceae bacterium
GAGGCGTTGGCGGAAAACCGCTGAATAAATACCTGCAGTTCTTTGATTTTCTACTCATTCTTCGTATTGGCCTCCGTGATCTGCCGGATCATCAGCTGGCTGGACTCATACCAGAAATCGTAGTTGCCGGCATAGAGCTGGATCTTGGAATAATCGATGTCCGCGATGTGGGTGCACACTTTATTGAGAAAATAGCGGTCATGGGAGACCACGATGACGGTATTGTTGAAATTGATCAGAAATTCTTCCAGCCAGCGGATGGCGTCGATGTCCAGATGGTTGGTGGGCTCATCCAGCAGCAGGATATCCGGCTTTCCGAAAAGAGCCTGTGCCAGCAATACTTTGACCTTTTTGGAGGCATCCAAGTCCTTCATCAAGATCGTGTGAAGTTCCGTCTCCACGCCAAGTCCGTTGAGTAGCGTGGCGGCATCGGATTCTGCGGTCCACCCGTCCATGCCGGCAAATTCCGTCTCCAATTCTCCCGCTTTGATCCCGTCTTCATCCGTGAAATCCTCTTTCGCATAGAGGGCGTCCCGCTCTTTCATGATCTCATATAATCTGGGATTACCCAGAATCACGGTATCCAGGACCGAATAGGCATCATAAGCGAAATGATCCTGCTTCAGAAAGGAAAGCCGTTCGCCGGGCGTGATAATGACTTCTCCTTTCGTCGGCTCTAATTCTCCGCTCAAAATCCGCAGAAAGGTGGATTTGCCCGCGCCATTGGCTCCGATGATGCCATAGCAATTTCCCGGGGTGAATTTGATATTGACGTCTTCAAACAAAGCCCGCTTGCCGATGCGGAGCGTGATATTACTGGCCTGGATCATGGAAAACCTCCTGCTTCTATCTTTGTTGGCATGTTGATAGTGGTTTCGTCTATGGGTGCGCTGCGAAAGAAACCCTGTTTTCCTCAAAAGGGAGAGAGTCCGTTTCCCCAAAAGGGAAAAGTGCGCAGCGATAGAACATATTTTTCCTGGGACTGTTTCATTTTACAGATTTGATGGAAATTTGCAAGGCTTTTCATGCCTTTTCCATTTGCCTGGAGAGGGGAGTAAAATCAGGTGGATCCCTTATGTGTAAGAGAGAAAAACACGAGACAGAAAGAAGGCTATTTTGTTGGACTTTATAGAGGAGATAGGGTATGCTTGTGCCATGAAAAAAGGATAGAGTATATCTGTGTTGTGATAAGGTGCTGCGGTGTGTGATGGAAGTCAGGCTGTATGTAAGACTCTCTTCGATCACAGAAGCGGAAAAAGCAGGCATGTAATCGCAGAAACAGAAAAAGCAGGAATGTAATCACAGAAGCAGAAAAAGCAGGCATGTAATCACAAAAGTAGAAAAGCAGGCATGTAGTCACGAGGGCAGAAAAGCAGGCATGCAGAATTAGAGAGGAGTCGCAGATGAAAATAAGAAAAGGAACCGTGTCTCAGCCGGGTGTCGTGAAAATGGGATCCGGGTATCATTTCAGCATCGATCTGTCCTGTTCCTCCTGCCGACTGCTGGTGGCGGACGCGGCGAATGGGGAGGAAATCGCGTGTATTTTCCTGGATACGTCTTTTCGCACCGGCTCTGTGTTTCGCGTCCTCGTGAGTCCTTTGCCAGGAGAATTTTTCTATGCCTATGAGCTTCCGGACGGGAGCCGTCTGGTGGATCCCATGGCGCCTGCGGTGGTGGGAAATCGGCGGTATGGTCAGAGAGAACCCATCAGATGGGGACATTTTTTGAAAATCCCGAAGCCAGTTCCCCTCGCTGCGCCTGTGCCAGCCTCTGAGTGGTTGCTCTATCGCCTGCATGTGAGAGGCTTTACCAAGCAGGAGAGTGCCCTCAAAGAGGCGGCCGGAACTTACTCTGGGATCCAGAAGAAAATCCCTTATCTGCGCAGGCTCGGCGTCACTGCCGTGGAACTGATGCCAGCGTATGAATTTGAGGAGGGATTTCGATGCCGGGATACAGGAGCAGTGCAGCCCCTGCCCCCTGGAAAGGTCAATTACTGGGGGTATGACTGCCCTGCCTTTTATTGTGCGCCGAAGAACAGTTATGCCGCTTCGGACAATGCTGTCTCAGAATTTTCTGCCTTGATTTCAGCTTTTCACCGGGCAGGGATCGCCGTTGTGCTGGAGATGTCATTTTCTCTCTGGATTCGTCCCTATGCCGCGGATGTACTGCGCTTTTTGAGGACGAAGTATGGGATTGACGGCTTTCATCTCTACAGCGGTCAGGTCAATCTTCCAGAATTGCGCCGGGATCCCTTGCTTTCGGATGTAACGTTGCTGGGGGACTGCCTGGATGGGGTTCCGACCGGCTTTATCAGCACAGGCGAGTTTGCTGCCAACATGGCAGGAGAGGACAGAATTCGCTCTGATTCGGGTGGATCAGACGGTACTTTTGCGAGTCGTTACGGAGGAAGAAACAGTTTCAGTGATTCTCGAGGAGTAGGCGGCTATTTCTATGACCCTCGTGGAGTAGGCAGCTGTTCTTATAATCTTCGTGGAGTAGGCAGCCGTTCCTATGACCTTTATGGAGCAGGCAGCAAGGGTGCAGATCCCTTGTCGCTTTCCACTGTCTATTGCAATGATTATGCCCCGCGCCAAATGCGCACGTATTTATTTTCAAAAGGTGAATTACAGGACGGAGAGGATCCCGCCTCTTTCTGGCTGGCGTCCCAGGTGCCTTTTGCACGTGTCAACTCCCTGGCAGATCAGAACGGATTCACGCTGATGGATGTCTTTTCCTATTCTGAGCGCCACAATGAGGCAAATCTGGAGCATAACAGGGATGGAAATCCAGATCCCCTCAGTGATAATTGTGGAGCGGAGGGACCTGCCAATGGCAGAAAAATTCAAAGAGAGCGGCTGGAGCGAAGAAAAGTCATGCTGATGATGGCTCTTTTTGCGCCCGGAATCCCGCGACTGCAGGCAGGCGATGAGTGGGGACATACCCAGAAGGGAAACAATAACCCCTATTGTCAGGACAATGAGATTACCTGGTTGAATTGGCGGGATCAAAAGAAAGATCGTGCGTGGAACCGGTTTGTACGGGATGCCATCGGCTTTTGGAAAGCGCATCCGGTTTTTCGATGGCAAATGCCCTTTTCCGGAAAAGATCCGAAGGGGTATGGCTGCCCGGATTTTTCTGTCCATGGGCTGGAACCATGGTGTCCTCTTCCCGGGAGGATTTTCGCTATTTTGTATTATAGGCGCTACACAGGAGGGGAAACGCTGTACTTGACTTTCAATATGACACAGGAAAGCCAGATCTTTTACCCACCAACATTGCCGGAAGCAGGAACATGGCAGACTGCGCTTTCTACTTGGCGCAAAGAGGAGAGAATGGAAGAGGGCGAAGGTCAGAAAAGGGAGAGAATGGAAGAGGGCGAAGGTCAGAAAAGAGAGAGAATGGAAGAGGGCGAAGGTCAGAAAAGAGAGAGAATGGAAGAAGACAAAAGCCGGCAAAGGGAGCAGCTCACGGTTCCGCCAAAGAGTATCGGAATCCATGTGTGGAGAGAGAAGGGACCGTGATCTGGTCTACATTTTTGGCAGAAGAATATATTTTTTAAGATGAGAATATGCGGCGTCTGCAAAGTCAAGAAAAGGAGGCTAACTCATGACTGAAGTCACAAGTTCGTCGCCAAATTTTCAAGCAGTTCTTGTCTTTCGTCAAATCAGCAGGCAAACCTGTTCTCCTCGCGGCAATCCTTTTTGCGGCGGCAAGTTTTCTCGCCCTGCGATCTTCCGGAGATTCAGCGGAATCGTTC
>CAZROZ010000206.1:0-3756 GCA_964601745.1 uncultured Lachnospiraceae bacterium
TGTTGCCAACATATGGGGCATGGAAGTTTACTCAGGATAGCCCTAAACCAGAACTGGCACCGGTAGACTTGCATGAGGCTACTGTGAAAATTTACCCAAAGTGCCGTAAATCCCTTGGCTTTAGCCATGGGGATTGTCAAAGACAAAGGAGAGAAGCAGCAGTAAAAGAGAATTGCATGGGAGTTCCCTGCATGCATCTGCTTATTCTGCTGCTTTTTGTGTCACCTGTACGCCAGTCTGCGATGGCGATGGTGGATTTTCAATTGAGATTGTCACATTGCCGCAGAGAGATTGATGCAGTCCTTTCCTTGTCTTGCACTGACCTTACGATCCGGTCATAGAGTGTTTCAATTTCTTTCCCTGTCGCGAGATGTTCAGAGTATGCGCTGGCGCTCCCCGCGGCTAGCCCAAGATAAAATGCATGGGAGTACTCTTTTTTTCTCATCCACCCCGCCATAAAACCAGCCACCATTGAATCGCCGGCTCCAACCCCATTTACCAGGACACCGTCCGGAACTGGAGCCTCCAGCACTTGACCATTGGCGGCGATCAGGACAGCGCCTTTTCCAGCCAGAGAGATCAGCACGTTTTGAGCGCCCATTTCCTGCAGCCTTTTTCCATAGGGCACTACGTCCTGCCGGGTCTCTATTGTCACATCGAAAATCTCACCCAGTTCGTGATGATTGGGCTTGATCAGAAAGGGATGGTAGGGGAGCACATTCAGCAGCGGTTCTTTCGTGGCGTCCACGACAGTCAGGATCTCTCTGCCGTCCAGCATTGCCATGATTTGCCGGTAAATGTCACTCGGCATGGAGGAGGGAATGCTGCCGGAGAGAAATAGAACGTCACCTTTTTCTAGACTGTTTAATTGCTCTAATAGGAGGGACAAGGCCTCCTCACTGATTTCCGGCCCCATTCCATTGATCTCAGTTCCCTCTATGTCTTTCAGCTTTAGATTGATCCGGGTGAGACCTTCCTCGAGGAAAAGAAATTTGGCATTCACGCCTATCTCAGCGACCCTACTGATTAATTCCCTGCCGGTAAAGCCAGCAGCAAATCCCAATGCGGTGCTTTCTATTCCCAGACTGTTGAGTATGGTGGATACGTTGATTCCCTTCCCGCCGGGGAGGAGAAGCTCCGAACGGGTGCGGTTTGTCAGACCGAGCCGGAAATTTTCAACGGAGACAATGTAGTCGAGCGACGGGTTTAATGTCACGGTGTAAATCATGATTTCACTTCCTTATCTGTTTGCGCCCTTTGGACGGATGAGATGGATTCCCCAGGGTCCGCATGTTTCTGGTTGATTATAGGGATAAAAGGGAGAAAATCTCAATAGGAATTCTCGATTTCTGAAATGATATCTGGTATCATTGCTGCACAGAAGGTAGGGCGATAGCTCGGATTGCGAATACGGGTTAGGATTGCGGGAACTGCATCGCAGCGGAGCAATCCGTGGGCTTTTACTCATGGTGGTGCCTCATATGTGAGGTATAGGAGTTTACTTGAGGATATTCTATTTTAGGGAGATTGATGAAATGTGGGTTTTCTTTGCGTTCGGCTCCGCTTTCTTTGCAGGCGTGACCGCGATTCTCGCGAAATGCGGCATTAAGAAGACAGATTCAACAGTGGCGACGGCAATCCGTACCATTGTCGTGCTGGCATTTTCCTGGCTGATGGTGCTGCTCGTGGGCTCTCAGAATCAGATCGCCTCTCTCGACGGGAAAACGCTGCTGTTTCTCATCCTTTCCGGTCTTGCCACAGGGGCTTCCTGGCTCTGCTACTTCAAGGCATTGCAGATCGGCGATGTCAATAAAGTAGTCCCCATTGATAAATCCAGCACCGTCTTGACGATTTTGCTGGCATTCCTTTTTCTCCATGAGACAATTAGCTTTCTAAAGGCGGTTGGTGTAGTGCTGATTGCGGCAGGAACATTCCTGATGATAGAAAAGAAAGAGACGGATCCCGCCCTGACGGAGGGGAAAGGCTGGTTTTTCTACGCGGCAGGTTCCGCGGTATTCGCCAGTCTCACTTCGATTCTCGGAAAAGTCGGCATCACCGGGGTAGAGTCCAATCTGGGCACCGCGATCCGCACCTGCGTTGTGCTGATCATGGCATGGGGAATGGTTTTTGTCACAGGAAAGGGACATCTGATCCGAGAGATTCCACCGAAAGAGATGGGCTTCATCTGCTGTTCCGGACTCGCCACCGGCATCTCCTGGCTGTGCTATTATAAAGCCCTCCAAGATGGCCCCGCCAGCGCAGTCGTCCCCATCGACAAGCTCAGTATTCTGGTCACGATCGCATTTTCCTATGTGGTATTCCACGAGCGGTTGTCGAAAAAATCTGCACTGGGTCTTGCCGCCATCACTGCGGGGACGCTGGTCATGCTGCTGCCTTAAATTTTCCTACGCGTAGAATTGAAATTCGTGAGGAGAGAGGAAAAGCCAAAATTTCAACGTTTAACAACGAAAAAGACAAAAAAATCCCTTCCCTTTTGAGAAAGAAAAAGCCTGTGGCAGCTGAATTCAAAAGGGAGGGGATTTGTCTTATCAATTATGAAGAGCCTCACGCAAAATGTCCCGTCTTGGCACGCTCTAATTCCGGATAGACCAGGTCATTGACGACTTTGATGTAGGTGCCCTTCATCCCGGAGGATTTCGATTCAATGATGCCGGCACTCTCAAATTTGCGGAGCGCATTCACAATCACCGATCTGGTGATGCCCACGCGGTCCGCGACTTTGCTGGCGACCAGGACACCCTCATTGCCGTCCAGTTCATCGAAAATATGATTGATGGCCTCCAGTTCTGAGAAAGAGAGCGTACTCACCGCGGCACGCACGACTTGGAGTTTCCGCACCTCTTCGGCATTTTCTTCGTGCACAGACCGAAGCATTTCCAGCCCGATAATATTTGCGGCATATTCAGTGAGAATGATGTCATCTATCAGATATTGGGATTCTGTTTTGTAGACAAATAACGTACCCAGTCGCTCACTGGCCACTTCGATGGGAGTGACCATGCCTTTAAATTGCTCCACTCCTTCGAATTCAAATCCTAAGGTAAGGAGATTGATATTCTCACGGGTAGAGAGTACACTCAGAAGCCGCTCATTCAGAAGGGGATCAATCCGTTCCCCGTCCTGCATGGGAATCAAGTCCGGCAATGGCGTCACCGTGTCCGATTCGGCGACTCCAATCACTTTTCCTTTTTTGCTGAGGACAACGATATTAGAGGACATGATCTCGCTGAGCACATTGCACAGATCATCAAAGAGGACTTTGTTAGACTGATTGTTGTGCAGAAGTTTGCCCATTTTTCTGGTTTTGTCTAATAATTGTACGCTCATGCTGAACCTCCTGTGGAAATTTTCTATCACCGCGCACATTGTAACAGAAAAAACTGTCATCTACAAGAGTTTTTTAAAAATTTAAGACTTTTTGAGTCACAAACACGCTTTTCTCATTTGTTCTTATGAAATGCGCATGCTTCATTGCTACAAATCAGTTGATTTCCAGACTCTACCAGAATGGAACCGCACTGGGGGCAGAACTCGTTGACCGGTTTCTTCCAGGACATGAAAGAGCAGTTGTGACTGTCCTCACACCCATAATAGCGCCGTCCCTTTTTTGTCTTCTTGACGATGATCTCTTTGCCGCACAAGGGACAGGAGACTCCGATTTTTTCCAGATACGGCTTGGTATTGCGGCATTCCGGGAAGCCGGGGCAGGCCAGGAACTTTCCATGACGGCCGTAC
>CAZROZ010000207.1:0-2405 GCA_964601745.1 uncultured Lachnospiraceae bacterium
ACAGATTCTGGATGAGGTGCAGGAAGATGAAATTTGAATCCCTTCTGAAACAAAAGGGACAGGAAGTGGACGAAATTCTGCGGCGCGTCATAGATGGCCTTCCGGAGGATAAAAAAGGTCAGCCGATTCGAGAGGCCATGGCGTATAATCTCCTGGCACCAGGGAAGCGTCTGCGTCCCATTTTGCTCTTAGAGACGTTCCGGATGCTTCACGGCATAGAGATAGATGCGCCTTCCGCCTTTGCGGCGGCATTAGAGATGATTCACACGTATTCTCTGATCCATGATGACCTGCCGGCAATGGATGATGATGATCTGCGGCGGGGACGGAAAACGACCCATGTGGTATACGGGGAGGCGATGGCGATCCTCACGGGCGATGCGCTGCTGACCCACGGCCTTTTGCTCGGCGCCAAAGGGGCTTCGCTCTGCCAGGACAAAGAAGCGGGGCTTCGGGCACTCTGCCTCCTGGCTTCCAGTGCGGGGGTGCCTGGCATGCTGGGCGGACAGGTAGCGGATCTGGCAGCGGAGACGGATCCCCCCTCTTACGATCAGCTGGTGGATATTTCTCGGAAAAAAACAGGGGCGCTATTCTCTGCCGCTTTTGGCATCGGCAGCATTCTTGCGGGAGCGGACACAGCAATAGAAGAAAACTTAAAAAATCTTGGTGTCAAATTGGGCTTGGCCTTTCAGATGCAGGATGACCTGCTGGACGTGATCGGCGACGCAAAAAAGCTGGGAAAACCTCTGTACAGCGATGAGAAAAATCACAAAGTCACCTTCGTCACGCTTCTGGGGCAGGAGGAGACCGAGCGGCAGGCGAGGTGTCTGTTCGCGGAGGTTGCAGAAGGGTTGTCCGCGTGTCTTTCTTCGACACAAGAACCCGTCTTCCTGGTGGAATTAGTCCGGTATCTGCAAAACAGGGAGAGATAAGCGCAGTCGAGGAAAAATGGAATGAAAGAGGGAAGCGAGAGATATAGTAAACGACATTAAGCATCTCACTTTGAACTGTATAAAGTGTTTTCTAATGTTGAATTCATTGAAAATCAAAGTGAACTTAATTATGTCGTATGGCGCACAGCATCAGGAAGGAAAGCCACCTAACGGGACTTTCAAAATAAGGCATATTTGTGATGACACATTATTTAGACAGAATTAATAAAGCAAATGATATCAAAACCATCTCCCCGGATGCGTATCCTGCCCTGGCAGAGGAAATCCGGCAATTTCTCCTGGAAAAAGTGAGCAAAACTGGAGGTCACCTGGCCGCCAATCTGGGCGTAGTGGAACTGACCATGGCACTGCATTTGGCCATGGATTTTCCCCAGGACAAATTGATCTGGGACGTGGGGCACCAATCCTACGTACATAAGATTCTCACCGGGCGCAAGGACGAATTTGACACGCTGCGGCAGTGGGACGGGTTGAGCGGCTTTCCAAAACGGCGGGAGAGCGATTGCGATGCCTTTGAGACCGGTCACAGTTCCACGTCCATCAGTGCCGCTCTGGGACTGGCTACGGCCAGGGATTTGAGAGGTACGAAAGAGCGGATCGTGGCGGTGATCGGTGACGGCGCCCTATCCGGGGGAATGGCGTTTGAGGCGCTGAACAATGCCGCCCACATGGAGAGCAATCTGGTCATCGTATTAAACGACAATAATATGTCCATTTCCCGGGCGGTAGGAGGCATGGCATCCTACCTGATGCATATTCGAGCAGGCAAAGACTATCAGCTGTTGAAAGTCAACGTAGAGACCGGACTGCGCCGCATTCCGCTCATCGGCGATTCCGTGGCAGTGGGTGTGCGCAGAGTAAAAGATTTTTTCAAAAAGATTCTGCTGCCCAATACATTTTTTGAGGATATGGGTCTGCTGTATCTGGGGCCCATCGACGGGCATAATACCGCCGAGTGCAGGCGGGCGCTGGAGGCTGCTTTTCTCTGCCGCAAACCGGTGGTGGTTCATGTGACGACTAAGAAAGGAAAAGGATATCCGCCGGCGGAGCAGAATCCCGCAGTCTTTCACGGAATCGGACCCTTTGACATTGCCACCGGAAAACCGAAGAAAAAGATGGGGGAGACCTACACCCAGGTATTTTCCCGCACGATTTGCCGCCTGGCAGAGAAAAATTCTAAAGTGTGCGCGGTGACGGCCGCGATGCCCGATGGAACTGGGCTTTCTGATTTCGCGAGGCAATTTCCCAGCCGCTTTTTCGATGTGGGGATCGCGGAGGAACACGCGGTGACGTTTGCGGCGGGATTGGCGTCAGCGGGTATGCGACCAGTGGTGGCGATCTATTCCACCTTTTTGCAGCGGTCCTATGACCAGATTCTGCACGACACGGCAATGCCCCGGCTCCCGGTTGTCTTTGCCATTGATCGGGCCGGGCTGGTGGGAGAGGACGGGG
>CAZROZ010000207.1:2415-3756 GCA_964601745.1 uncultured Lachnospiraceae bacterium
ATCAGGGGACGTTTGATCTCTCTTTTCTGACGTCTATCCCCAATCTGACTGTGATGGCGCCGAAAAACGCCGAGGAATTGGAAGCCATGATGCAGTGGGCGCTGTCTTATGGCGGACCTGTTGCTATTCGCTATCCTAAGGGAGAGGCGTGTATTGACTTTGCGGGACAGCAGACGCCTATAGAACTTGGGGTCTGTGAGACACTTCACCCCGGAAAAGAGGTCTGTCTGCTGGCACTGGGCTCGATGGTGAAGACGGGGGAGGAAGTCTGTGAGATTTTGGGAGCGCAGGGCATTCGCGCCGGTCTCATCAATCTTCGCTTCGCGAAGCCACTGGACTGGAATGGGATCCGCAAAACCGCGGAAGACTATCCTTTGCTGGTGGTGATGGAGGAAAATGAAACGACCGGGGGGATTGGACAACAGATTCGCGCTTTTTGCCAGGAAGAAGGACTCCCGACAAAGATTCGGTCTTTCTCTCTGCCGGATTGCTTTATTTCGCACGGTAGTACTGCAAGAATTTTGCAAGAATACGGTCTGACGGCGGAACAGATTGCGGCAGAATTAAAAGATGAAATTCAAATCGAAACAGAGCTATGAGGAGTGCATTCTCAAGACAACGAACAGGAATCACACCTGGAAAACGACAAGTAACAATTGCGCCTGCAAAATGACGAGTAACAATTGTGCCTGTAAAATGATGAGCAACAATTACGGCTGCAAAATGACGAGTAATAATGTACAGCAGAAAAAATAATGAACAAAATTTGCATCTACAAAATAAAGGGCAAAGGCGGGAGGAGATGTCTCTATGAAAGAGCGTCTTGACATCCTCCTGGTGAATCGCGGATTGGCAGATTCCAGACAAAAGGAGAAAGCGATGATTATGGCCGGTGAAGTGGTGGTGGGCGATCACCGGGAAGAGAAAGCCGGCAGCCAGTTCCCGGTGGACGCAGAAATCCGCATAAAGGGAACCCCGCAAAAGTATGTGAGCCGGGGCGGATATAAGCTGGAGAAGGGACTGCAGGTTTTCGGACCCGATTTACACGGTGCCCTCTGTCTGGACGTGGGAGCTTCTACTGGCGGCTTTACGGACTGTATGCTGCAAAATGGCGCATCGAAAGTCTATGCCGTGGATTCCGGCACCAATCAGCTCTCCTGGAAAATGCGGCAGGACGAGAGGGTGATTTCCCTGGAACAGACCAATATCCGGACAGTTACGACAGAGCAGATTCCGGAGGCGATAGACTTTTTCAGTGTGGACGTGTCATTTATCTCCCTCTCCAAGGTATTACCCGCCATCTTCCCGCTCCTGGTAAATGGTGGACGAGGCATCTGCCTG
>CAZROZ010000208.1:0-3748 GCA_964601745.1 uncultured Lachnospiraceae bacterium
TGGCCTGCGAGCAGTCCATCCGCCTGTCCATTGCGACTGGGCTTTCATAGTAAATTCAGGCCCTTTATCTTTTCCGATAAAAGGCCTGAAAAAGTTGATCTATCTTCTATTTTTTGTATCTTAACACTGCTTGATCCTTGAACATGAATTTTTCAAGGTCGTTCATTTTAGAATCCTCTCCAGGATTGACGCCATCTCGTCCACATGCTGTTTCTCAATGACCAAAGGAGGTACAAGACGCACCACCGTTTCGCCGGCGCTCATGACCACCAGCCCGTTTTCCAGTGCGGCAGACACCACCGAGGCAGCCGGAATCGAGAGAATGAGGCCCTGCATCAACCCTTTCCCTCTTCTGCCTGTCACCACCGGGCAGGTTTCCTGGAGCTTATCCAGCGTCTGTTCCAGATAGGGAGTCAGTTCCCGCACATGTTCTACCAGATGCATGCTCTCATACAAATCCAGTACGGTCTCCGCTGCCGTGGCCGCCAGAGGATTGCCGCCGTAGGTCGTCCCGTGATCGCCGGGTAAGAAAGCGTCCGCCACTTTCTGTACCGCGCCGAAGGCTCCGATGGGAAGACCGTTGCCCAGCGCTTTGGCGATGGTAAGGATATCCGGCTTCACGCCGTATTGCTGATAGGCGAACATGGTGCCGGTCCTCCCCATCCCGCACTGAATCTCATCAAAAATTAGAACAATGTTCCGCTCATCACACAACTGCCTTACCCCCTGCAGGAAATCCGGCTCAGCGGGATAAATGCCGCCCTCTCCCTGCACCGGTTCCAGAATGACCGCACAGGTGGCTTCATTGACACATGCCCTCACGCTATCCAGATTATTGAATTCCGCAAAGTGCACCTTCCCGATGAGCGGTCCGAACGGTTCCCGGTAATGGGGATTTCCCGTCACGCCCAGCGCACCCATGCTCCGCCCGTGGAAAGAGTGCTCCATCGCCACGATTTCATACTCCTTGGACGGATCTCGCATCCAGGCCGCCTTTTTGGCCAGCTTGATGGCACCCTCGATGGCCTCCGTGCCGCTGTTGGTGAAAAAAATGCGATCCATGCCGGAGACACGCTGTAATTTGACAGCAGCTCTAGACAGCGGCTCCGTATAATACAGATTGGATGTGTGCATCAATTTATCAATCTGCCGCTTCAGCGCGTTTTTATAAGTTTCATTGCTATACCCCAAGGCACAGACGGCAATCCCGGCGCCAAAATCCAGGTACCTTTTCCCGTCAGTGTCAATGAGATAGACGCCCTCTCCCCGGTCAAAAACCACCGGAAAGCGGTTGTAGGTATGCATCAGCGCACCATCCGCCATTGCCCTCGTCTCAGCAGAATTCATGATTCATTCCTCTCTTTCCCGGATAAACACAGTCCCCACGCCTTGATTGGTGAAAAATTCCAGCAGCAGACAATGGGGCTGCCGGCCATCCAGAATATGTACCCGCCCGACGCCGTGCTGTACCGCGTAGACACAATTGGCAATTTTTGGCAGCATGCCGCCTCCCACCATCCCGCTCCGAAGCAAAGCGTTGGCCTCCTCCACCGTCATCTCGGAGATCAGAGAATCCGGATCGGAAAAGTCCCGGTAGACCCCCTCAATATCTGTCAGAAAAGCCAGTTTCTCCGCGCCCATGGCCTCCGCCACCGCGCAGGCGGCGTCATCCGCATTGATATTATATCCGTGGTGATCGGCACCAATGCCCACCGGAGCCACCACCGGGATGAAGTCTGTGTCCAGCAGGGTGGAAAGCAAGGTGGTGTCCACTGCTGTCACATTTCCCACGTAGCCCAGATCCTCCCCGGAGGAAAGCACCTTTTTCTCCACCTGCAGGGTGCCCCCGTCTTTCCCGCTGATCCCGACTGCCTTCATTCCGACCTGACTCAAGAGCTGGACCAGCTGCTTATTTACCTTGTTCAGCACCATCTCTGCCACTTCCATGGTCTCTTCGTCCGTGACCCGCAGTCCCTGGATGAATTGAGGTGTCTTTCCCAGCAAGCTCACCCATTTGCTGATCTCCTTTCCGCCACCGTGGACGATGATCGGCCGCATGCCGACGGATTTCAAAAGCGCCACATCCTGAATCACCTGCAGCTGCAGAGTCTCATCTGTCATGGCGCTGCCGCCGTATTTGACCACCACTATTTTATTGTTGAATTTCTGAATGTAGGGGAGCGCCTCGATCAAGGTGGCTGCTTTTCCCACGATTTCCCTCATTGTCTGTTCCATCCGCCATTCTCCTGTTTTTCCCTCATTGTCTGTTCCATTCGCTATTCTCCTGTTCGTGAAATCATCGCGCTGTGTCTTTCTCCCGCTGCGAAAAATCGTCAGGACCGGTAATCCCCGTTGATGTGGACATAATCAAACGTCAAGTCGCAGCCCCAGGCGGTAGCAGAGGCATCTCCGTTCTTCACATCCACCACCACGGTCACCTTCTCTTCATTTAAAATTTTTGTGGCGAAAGCTTCGTCATACGCCGTCGCCATCCCGTTCTCCACCAGTTTTGCCGTGCCGGCCTTGCTGGAAATGGTGATATCCACAACGTCAGGGTCAAAGGACGCACCGGAATATCCCATGGCGCACAAAATTCGACCCCAGTTGGCATCGCTGCCGAATACAGCGGTCTTGACCAGATTGGAGGTGATCACTGCCTTGCTCAGCGTCTTGGCTGTAGACTTATCCGGTGCATGCACACAGGTGACCTCCAGCAGTTTCGTGGCACCTTCCCCGTCTCCCGCCATTTTCTTGGCCAGATCCTCAGCCACAAAAAGCAAAGCCTGATAAAAGGCAGCATACGCTTCGTCCTTCTCCTTGATCTCCTCATTGCCCGCCATCCCGTTAGCCAGCACCAGCAGCGTGTCATTGGTGGAGGTGTCCCGGTCTATGGAGATCATGTTGAAGGTGTCCTGCACCACACTGGAGAGCGCTTCCTGCAGCAGCGACTTGCTGATACAAAGGTCGGTGGTCATGACAGAGAGCATGGTAGCCATGTTGGGATGAATCATGCCGGATCCTTTGCTCATGCCGCCCAGCGTCACCGTCTTTCCTCCCGCCTGAAAAGTCACCGCGCATTCCTTGCACCTGGTGTCTGTCGTCATGATCGCTTTGGCGGCCAGGGTACCCCCTTTTAAATCTGACGTTTTTTCTTTCACTAAAGCGGGGACTCCTTTTTCAATTGGAATCAGAGAGAGCGGCATTCCGATCACGCCGGTGGAACAAGTCAGCACCTGATTTGTCTCAATGCCCAGTTCTTTTGCCACAATGGCCGCCATCCCCGCATTGGCCTTGATCCCCTCTTCCCCGGTGCAGGCGTTGGCAATCCCGCTGTTCAGCACGACTGCCTGTGCCGTCATCTGGTCCCGAATCAGCGCCTGGTCCCGTTTTACTGGGGCGGCTTTCACCAGATTGGTGGTAAAAGTGCCCGCCGTTACTGCGGGAACCTGGCTGTAGACCAATGCCAAATCCAATTTATCCTTTTTATTCTCCCGGATCCCGCTGGCGATCCCGGCTGCCTCAAATCCTCTCGCCGCAGTGACGCCCCCTGGAATCTGCGACACCTTTGCCGTTTTCTTCACTTTCTCCATGATTTCCTCCATTTCCGCAGTCTGCTTCCCTGTCCTGCCTCATTGTCCTAGCCTTCTCAAGCCTTTGATGGAACGATCTTTCACTCACGGCACCAACGGCGCGAAGTCAAGTCCCATCTCCTACGGCAGTCCAAAAAGCAGATACAAATTCTGCACTG
>CAZROZ010000209.1:0-3737 GCA_964601745.1 uncultured Lachnospiraceae bacterium
CTTTTCTCATCCTTGCTCCCGGTATCCGAAATTTTTCAGCAGAGCTTCCTTGTCCCGCCAGTCCTTTTTCACCTTGACAAAAAGCTGCAAATTCACTCTGGTATCAAGCAGGGCTTCGATCTCATGCCTGGCATTGGTGCCGATCTGCTTTAACATGCTCCCCTGCTTCCCGATAATGATCCCCTTATGGGAATCCTTTTCACAGATGATGGAGGCATGAATCTCCATCAGCCGGCCCCCGTTGGTCTCCTTCATCTGATCGATCACCACCGCGATGCCGTGGGGGACTTCCTCCGAGAGCAGACGCAGTGCCTGCTCCCGGATCAATTCCGCCACGATCTGCCGCTCCGGCTGATCGGTAATGGTATCCGCATCATAGTACATGGGTCCCTGGGGCAAATGAGAGAAAAGCACCCGCATCAGCTCCTCGGTATTCTCCCCGGTCCTGGCGGAAACCGGCACAATCTCGGAAAAGGGGTAGACTTCGTTGTAGGCGGCAACCACCGGATACAACGCTTCCTTTTTCACCGTATCGATTTTATTGATGACCAGCACCACCGGCGTCTTGATGGTCTCCAGCTGCGAGATGATGTGGCGCTCCCCGGCGCCGATGAACGTAGTCGGCTCAACCATCCAGGCAACTACATCCACCTCTGTCAGTGTCCTCTCTGCCACAGAAACCATGTATTCCCCCAGTTTGTTTTTGGCCTTGTGGATTCCGGGGGTGTCCAGGAAAATCATCTGCCCTTCCTCCCCCGTGTAGACTGTCTGAATCCGGTTTCTGGTAGTCTGCGGCTTACTGGACGTGATGGCGATCTTTTGCCCGATCAGGCGGTTCATCAGAGTCGATTTCCCCACATTCGGTCTGCCGATCAGCGTCACAAAACCGGAACGAAATCCGTTCGCTTCTCCCATCCTCACTGTTCCTCTTTCTCGTCTTCCTGCAGTCTGGTCACCTCTTCAAACAGCTCAGCGGCTTCTTTCACCTTGCTCTCACTGCCGATGACGCAGATATGTCCATCCGCGAAGATCGCCTCCATGGCAGGCGCCAGCGCACGGATATCCGCAGGCTGCGTATTCAATACCTGATTCCGCTCCTCCTGCAATTCTTCTTCGGTCAGCCTGGAGAGCAGGATGGACAGAGAACGCGCTCCCTTGCTGGCGGGAGTCAAAGGCGTATCCAGGGTGCTTAGTGTGCCAATGATATTTTTGGTCATATCCCGCTCAGAGCAGTCATAATTGCGGACGTAGTCGCATACCTCTTCAAAAATGCGGTTGGTCTCTCTCAAATTGGGATCCCGGTAGGAGACGAAGAATGCTCCGTTATAGCGGTTAAAACCGCAGGAGCAGCCGTAGGCACCGCCTTTCACCCGGACATTGTTCCAGAGGTAGTCATATCCCAGAATCATCCGCAGCGTCAGGAAATTCCCGGTGTACGCCACACTGTCTGTAAATTCTCCCGTCCTTGCCACATACTGGACCTGACCGGAGGTGTAGAACCCTTCATTGTGATGCCCAAGGGTCAGCGGCTCTGTCCGAACCGGCAGATCGCAGTGCTCTCGCAGTCCCTCCGCGAATTTCCTGCACAGAGGTTTCGCAAGCGCCAATCCCTCCTCATCTCCGGTAAAGCTGATCAGCAGATTTTCTCTGGCGAAAATTTCCCGGTAGACCAAGGTAATCTTCTCAAAAAATTCCTCTTTTTCCTGGTCAAATTCGTCCAGCAAATGATTCACAAACCGGTAAAATTCGATTCCCTCCGTATATTCCGTAAAGCGAACGGACTGAGAGAAATAAGATCTGCCCCGTTCCATGGCAGCCAGATTGCCGCGCATATCGAACTTATTTTCCATCTGCATCTTCAGCTCCGCGAGGATTTCTTTCCATCGCTTTTCATTGACCAGCTGCGTATCATGAAGAATTTCCTCTATGAGTCCCATCCCTGCCTCAAATTCCGGATAGAGCATCTTGGCAATGGCAGCGAAATGAGCCGTATACTGATCCTTTCCCTGATCATAAGTGACAATATCATAAGAGATATCGCCGGTATGAATGTTGATCTCATTGGAAAGGTCAAAATAATTGTGCTTTTTCGTGTCCATACGACCCAGCGCCGCAGTCAGCAAAGAGGCATATGGGATCAGATCCTGCGGAAGGCTGGTGATCTCAAAGGAAAGGCGGAAATACCCGATGCCGTTTGCGGCAAAGTCATGGTGCACCATCTTGGCACCGACTCCATCGACCTCCAGGTTGGAAATCGGAGCGATCTCCCGTTTCAAATCCTCCCGCGCCAGGAGCGGAATGGTCTCCAGCATAGCAGGATCGTTGGGCTCACTCTGGTACTCCTTTAACGCCTTGCACTCCGCGATGACGCCTTCTAACTCCTGAGCCGTCATCTGATTCTTGATAGCCGAAAGCGCTGCCTTCTCCTGGGTCTCTTTTTGTTCCTGCAGACCGGGAACCGGCTTGCAGGTGATCAGAGCGCTGTGGGGATTTTCCAACAGATATTTGACAATCAGCTTCTCATAGTAATCGGTGTCAATGGCTTCCCGCAGTCTGGCATAGGTATCCGCCGCATTCAGATGATCGAAGGGTTTTTCGTCATCATACAGCCACGACTCCATGATCTCGAACAGATAGACCAATCCCTTTGGTGTAGAACCAAAATCTGCCTCCCGGAAGCGGAATTCATAACTGCTCAGCGCTGCCCGCAGTGACTGTTTGTCGATGCCCTCTTTTGCCGCCTTCGCCAGAGCATCTCTCAGACAAGTCAAAAAGGCATCTGCCTGCTCCGGATCGCTGCCTCTTCCCACCACGGAATAGAACGGCTGGCGGATCCCATTATCCAGCATACTGGTCACATCCTGGCAGACCCCCGCGTCCAGCAGAGCCTGCTTCACCGGAGCTCCGGGCATATCCAGCAGCGCGTAATCCAGCACTCCCAGTGCCACATGCAGATCCGGGTCTTCTCTGCCTCCGGTCATGATGCCGTAGGCGTGATAGGTTTTATTATTCAGAGAATCCCCTTTGGTAATGGGATACTCGCATTCTCCCCGCACCATCTCAGAGAAAACAGGCTGCAGCGGAATCTCAGAGTCCACCTCTATTTTCTCAAAATGAGAGAGGTAATGTTCATCCATCCAGCTCAATTTCTCATCAAAATCCATATCTCCGTACAGGTAAATATAGCTGTTGGAAGGGTGATAATATTTCCTGTGAAAATCCAGGAATTCCTCATAGGTCAGCTCAGGGATCCTGTCCGGATCCCCGCCGGAATTGTTGCTGTAAATGCTGTCCGGATAAATGGACTGGAATAATTTGTCATTGAGCCGCTCTTCCGGGGAGGAATACGCTCCCTTCATCTCGTTGTAGACGACCCCGTTGCGGGTCAGCTCTCCGGTCTCCTCGGAGTATTCATAATGCCAGCCCTCCTGCAAGAAAATCTGTCTATTCTGATAAATATTGGGATAGAACACCGCGTCCAGATAGACATGCATCAGATTCTGAAAATCTTTGTCGTTGCAACTGGCAACGGGATAAAGCGTTTTATCCGGAAATGTAATGGCGTTCAAGAAGGTATTCAATGACCCTTTCACCAGTTCCACAAAGGGATCTTTCACAGGAAATTCCTTGGACCCGCAGAGTACGGAATGCTCCATGATATGGGGCACACCCGTGGAATTGTGCGGCGGGGTGCGAAAACCGACGGCAAATACTTTGTTGTCATCTTCTGTCTCAAC
>CAZROZ010000210.1:0-1097 GCA_964601745.1 uncultured Lachnospiraceae bacterium
GGTGGGGGCGTAGAGAATCACTTTTTTGTCCGGCGGAATCTTTAACGCGGCGCGTACCTCCTGGGCTTTCTCCTCCCGCTGGGGCGCGTGCAGCAAATCATTGCGGGGATAGCCGTACTCCAGCATTTTCCCGCCATAGCGGAAGCACCGCCGGAACACCTCCGAAGAAAACAAATTGGCGGCGATGAGATAATCCCATTGCCTGGACTGCCGATAGACCTGGTGCTTGTACAGGGGATTGGCGGAGAGCACATCCTCCAGATCAAAAGCCAGCTTCTTAAGCGGCGTCCCATGCCACGTCTGCAGGAAAACATTGCCCTTCCGCTTGATGGTCCAACTGGGTTGCCTGGAGTTAAAGACATAGTATTTGGCTCTGGCCAGATAATACATATACGCGAAACTGAACCGCCGCACTTCCTTGTGGGGATAGGGAATTCCGGAATTCTTTTTGTCAATGACCCAGACAAATTGAAATTTCCCCGGATAATGATTGCTCACATACTCGTAGATATATTTTGGGCTGTCTGAATAATTCTTTCCCAGAAAGCTCTCGCAGAGAACCACATTCTCCATCAGCGGCATTTTCACAAAATAGCGTCGGTAGAAGAATTTGCGGATTTCTCGAGAATTCTGCACAAATTTCTTTGCCTTTTTCACTCCGAGGTGAGAGGCCTCTATCCTCCGTGCCCGCTTTGGCTTCTCATTCAGCAGCGCCCGGATCAAGCGCCGCTTATAGCCGTGATATTCGCTCAAAAGCTGGGGGGATACCTGTTCGACGGCTTTTTTCATGGCCAGGAACCGCTCTTCCTGCCAGTGACTTTTCTTGCTGCGATACATCCGGGTCACATAATAATTGCAGTAGTAATTGACCAGCTTCCGGTCGATGCGCAGAAGCAGGTCGTCGTCCCCCTTCGCCTGATTGTGTGCCTGATAGAAGGCTTTCAAAAAGTCGTCAAATTTCCGGTCGCTCTTCTCCTGCTGCAGGGAGGGAAAAACATCCGGATCGTTGTGCTGCCGCTCGATGTAGACAAGACTCGGCAGATAGGCTACCCGGGTGGCCTTGCGCAGAGCTTCAATTACCAACGGCACATCGGAAT
>CAZROZ010000210.1:1139-3723 GCA_964601745.1 uncultured Lachnospiraceae bacterium
GAGCCGCTCCTTGAAGAATCTGGTGGAGAAAAGCATGCCATGGACTGAGACATTCCGGATCCCGATGCGTCCCGTCACCAGGGTCTCCCGCAGAAAGCGCTGCTGACTGGTGAGGTAAACGCCTGTGGTATCGCCGCCGCTATTCTCTGCGTCCTCTTCCTCCTGCAGCAGCATCGAGTCCCCTTCGTCCTCCTCGGCGATGGCAGGGGGGATCGTCATGTAAGTATACCGGCGATACCAGGTTTTCTCCGTCTGTCCGCAGGCCACCTCGATCCGCTCCCGCTTGGCCAGCTCTAGAAGGTCCCGCAGGGAATCATCCGGCAGATAGTCATCACTGTCCAGAAAGAAGAGGAAATCACCGCCTGCCGCCTCAATGCCGGCATTCCTGGCAGCCGCCACGCCGTGTTTCCCCTTTGGAAGGGTAAGGGTACGGAGGAACAGCCGGTCCCGATAGGGAGCGATCTGTGCTTCCACGTCGAAATCCACCTGATCACAGATCAGTAGAACTTCCATAGAGAAAGGAGCCGGCTCGGTTCGCGCTCCTGCCCTTCCCGTGTTTTCTTCCTCTGAATTCTGCTGCGCCTTGGGTAAATTCCGCTGCGCCTCCGACTGAGCCTGCTGCGCTTCTGCAGGATTCTTCTGCGCATTTGCCAAATTCTCCTGCGCTTCTGCCAGATTCTCCTGTGGTCCTGTCAGATTCTCCTGCGCTTTTGCCAGATTCTGCTGCGCCAGGCTCTCCAAACAGTCATCCAAGTAAATCTGGCCGGCATGCACCGGAACGATCACGCTAACCTGCACTGGTTTATCTCCTCCTAACGGCAAAGCGAGGCATCCATTCTCCGCTCCGCTTCCCTTGAAAAATTGCTTGGTTTCCTTAATCTATCCTTCCCACGCCGAATCCCGCGATCTCACTCCTCCGGCTCAGTGGTCTCCGCTGCGGTCGTCTCCTCCGTGACAGGCTGCGTGAGATCAATGAGCTGAATCACCACCACTGGCGTATTCACAATGGAGAGATTCTCCGGTGTCTTTGCGAAAATCATCACCGTGTGCGTCCCCGCCGTCAAGTCCGTCACATCGATATAGGGGGCCAGATCCGACACGGTCACCTTGTCCAGATCCCGCTGAAGTCCGTAAAGGGAAATGGCGACATCCGTGTCAGGCAGAAAACGGCACTCGTAATTCTCCAACAGCCCCCGGATCTCAATGTCACCCACCGGGAAGGAAACCGCTCTCGTCACTTTCTGCTCCAGCAAGACCCGCACCGTGACTGTGGCTTTATTGTCCACAAGCCGGACTCCTTCCGGAACATACTCCGCCAGATTTAAAATCCGCTCCACGGTGCCCGCCTGATCAGTGATATCCACCGGCACATTGATGGTGTCAAAATCTTTCAGCGCATCCTTACTGCCAGCCACCTCCACCGAAGCGGGCTCAAAGGTAGTGTCGATCACTTCGTAGCCATAGGCTGGCGTCCCCGTGGGAGTCACTTTCACAGACACCATCTTGGACGGCTCCACATTGGCTTCCACATGGACGATCTTCTCGCTGAACGTCAGTCCCCTGCTGTCCATGTAGCTCCCGTCTTTCTCACACAGCCTGGGTTCCAGGTCCGCGTTAAAGTCCGTGGAGACATTATTCACATTCAAAATCACCCGCACCGTATCAATCATTTCCAATTTAGACTGGGCGCCGGTGATCTGAATCACATTGGGCGTCGCCTTCACAGAGGAAACCACGTACCCGTCTTTGGGCTGTCCCTGCTGGTCCATGGTGACAAAAAACTGCTTGGTCGACACATCATCCACAGAGATCCGCATGTTCTGCACGCTTCTCTCCACAATTTCCACATTGGACACCCGGCATTGAATCTCAATGGGGGTTACCTCGTGGTACAGGGATTGAAAATCCGCTGTGGCGATAAAGCTGTCGGCGGAGAGAGAGGACACCTGGTTGCGCCTTGCCCTCACCTGCACATCCACCGAGGCGCCCTGTAAAATCTCATACACTTTTCCCTGATCCGTGACCACATCATCGTTGAGCACCTGCACCGGAATGCCGGAAATCGTGCGGAGCTGCTGGGGATTGTCAATATTGGTGATGAATCCCCAGGCAATGACGGCGAGAAGCAGGGAGAGCAGCTTGATGCCGAAATTTTTGGTCACCAGGTCCTTCAGTCTTTCCCAAAGCCCTTTCACCATGATTTTCAGCCTTTTCCAGAACCGGCTCCACCAGTTCCTCAGCTTTTTCCAGATGTTTTCCATAACTTCCGCCTTTTTGCCTCTCCTACTTTCTGCTGGCTCTCCTCCAGACGATTGCGCAGGAATTCCTCCGTCACTGCCGTCTCCAGATTTCCATCCTTGGCCACTGAGATGCGGCCGGTCTCCTCTGAGACAATCACGACCAGGGCATCTGTCACTTCACTCAACCCCAGCCCTGCCCGGTGCCGGGTCCCCAAAGCTTTGCTCAATTCCAGATTCTCAGACAGCGGCAGGTAACAGGTAGCCGCCACAATGCGATCCTGCCGCAGCAGAACAGCCCCGTCGTGCAGCGGCGTATTGTGTTCAAAAATATTGACCAGCAGCTG
>CAZROZ010000211.1:0-3719 GCA_964601745.1 uncultured Lachnospiraceae bacterium
GCGGGAAAGAGCTGGATGCCCCGCTTTGAAATCCCAGGAATGATAGGAGGGAAAGATGTTAGAGGAACTGAAACAACAAGTTTGGGAGGCAAATCTGGAACTCCCGAAACGGGGACTGGTCACCTTTACCTGGGGCAATGTCAGTGGATTGGACCGGGAAAGTGGACTTTTCGTTATCAAACCCAGCGGTGTGGAATACGAGGAACTGACTCCCTCGGATCTGGTGGTGGTGGATCTGGACGGGACTGTGGTGGAAGGACATTATCGACCTTCTTCTGACACACCCACCCATGCGGCTCTCTATCGGGCATGGCCGGAAATCGGGGGTATTGTCCACACCCATTCCACCTGGGCCACGATCTTTGCCCAGGCGGGACGCGGCATTCCCTGCTACGGCACGACCCACGCGGATTACTTCTACGGGGAGATTCCCTGCGCCAGGAGTCTGACCAGGCAGGAAGTGGAAGAAGCCTATGCGGAAAACACCGGAAATGTGATTGTGGAGACTTTCGCGGATAAGAACCCCATCTATGTGCCGGGGGTCCTCTGCCGCAATCACGGACCGTTCACCTGGGGAAAAGATGCCGCGGAGGCAGTGTATTATGCCGTGGTACTGGAGGAAGTGGCGAAGATGGCGTATCACACAGAGTTGCTCTCTCCCGGCGTGAAGGAAGCGCCAGGTTATGTACGGGAAAAGCATTTTCTGCGCAAACACGGGGAGAATGCGTATTACGGTCAAGGGTGAGAAACGGGAGCAGACTTTGCTGAGAGAGGAGCAGAATATGATAGAACGGGAACAATTGCGCAAGCTTGCCAATGGCAGCGATATCCGGGGTGTTGCCATGGAGGGCATACCGGGTCAAGAGGTAACGCTTCCCCCGGAGGCAGCCAATCTGATTGCCCAGTCCTTCGTCGCCTGGCTGGCAAAAAAATGCAAGAAAAACCCGGAAGAACTCACCATCGGCGTGGGACATGATTCCAGGTTGACAGCGGATCTGTTAAAAGAAGCGGTGCTTGCGGGAATCACCGGAAGCGGGGCGAACGCCGCGGATTGTGGTCTGGTCTCTACCCCCTCCATGTTTATGACGACAGTCTATCCGGAGTTGGCTTTTGACGGATCTGTGATGATCACTGCCAGTCATCTGCCGTTTAACCGCAATGGCTTAAAGTTTTTTGATAAAGAAGGCGGACTGGAGCACACGGACATTGAGGAGATCCTGGATGCTGCCGCAGAGCAAAACCCCGCAGAAAAGAATCCGGCGCTGGTGAGGAAGGTAGACAGTTTGTCTTATTATACCGCTTCCCTGCGCGAAAAGATCAGGGAAGGAGTCGGAGAGGATCTGCCCTTGGCAGGACTCCATGTGGTGGTGGACGCGGGCAATGGGGCCGGCGGCTTTTTCGTGGGCTGGGTGCTCTTGCCCTTGGGAGCGGTGGTGACAGGCAGTCAGTTTCTTGAACCGGACGGGCATTTTCCTGCTCATATTCCCAATCCGGAGGATGCGGAGGCCATCGGTTCGCTTCGGCGTGCTGTGCTGGAGCAGAAAGCAGATTTGGGCATCATTTTTGACACGGACGTTGACCGAATGTCTGTGGTGCTGCCGGATGGCGACGAGGTGAATAGGGATAAGATTATCGCTCTGATGGCGGCGATTCTAGCGGAGGATTATCCGGGCAGCACGATCATCACGGATTCGGTGACTTCCGATCGGCTGACCCGTTTCCTGCAGGACGATCTGGGACTGGTGCAGTATCGCTACAAGCGCGGATATAAGAACGTGATTGATGAATGTATCCGTCTGAATCGCGCTGGTGTGGTCTGCCCTCTGGCGATGGAATCCTCCGGACATGGGGCGCTCCCTGAAAATTATTACCTGGACGATGGCGCGTATCTGGCGGTAAAAATTCTGATCGCCGCCGCCAAGGCGAAGAAGGCAGGGCGGGATCTGGCTTCCTACATTGAAAAGATGCCGGATCCTTTTGAGGAGAGAGAGTACCGGTTTCCCATTTTAGATCCGGCGGGGATCTCTTATGGAAAAAGTGTATTGGAGACTTACGAGCAGCGGGCAAAGGAGAGGGGGCTCTTTGTGGTCCCCAATTCCCATGAGGGCGTGCGCATTTCCTTTGACGGGCCGAAGATCAA
This sequence comes from uncultured Lachnospiraceae bacterium, assembly GCA_964601745.1. Lineage (GTDB taxonomy): Bacteria > Bacillota > Clostridia > Lachnospirales > Lachnospiraceae > CAZROZ01. Next base: position 2,141 of record CAZROZ010000211.1, read on the forward strand.
GGGATGGATGCTTTACCGGGCTTCCCTGCACGATCCGGTGATGTGCCTTAATATGGAAGGGGAGCGGGAAGGAGACTGTGACCGGATGGTAGAGCTGGTTCGAATCCTGGCAAAGGATGACGAGATTGCGCTTCCTTTTTGAAAATATGGACAAATGGAGAATTAAATGGAATGGAAATTAAGCTATGGCGCGAGATATTAGAGCCATATCAGATGACAGTGGATGAGCTGGTCATGAAATTTAACCAGATCAGGGAAAGTTATCTGAGGAGAGGACAGTATTCTCCCATCGAGCAGGTGCTGGGACGCGTGAAGGAGATTTCCAGCATTCTGGATAAGGTACAGCGCAAAAAATGTGAGCTGGATGAATTTGAAGAAAAACTGGAAGATATTGCCGGCGTGCGGATCATCTGCCAGTTTGTGGAAGATATTTATAAAGTGGCAGAACTGATCCATAATCTCGGCGACATGAAGGTCATCAGCGAGAAAGACTATATTTCCTCCAGCAAGGACAGCGGGTATCGCAGCTATCATATGATTGTGATTTATCCAGTGCAGACGCTGTCCGGGGTCAAAGAGTGCAAGGCAGAGATTCAGATCCGCACTCTGGCGATGAATTTTTGGGCCACCATAGAGCACTCCCTGCAGTACAAATATGAACAGGATATCCCGGAGGATATCCGGGGAAGGCTGATGAATGCCTCAGATGCCATCGTAGTGCTGGATCAGGAAATGTCTCACGTGCGGGACGAGATCATGGATGCGCAGAATTCCTTCCGGACCCGGGCAAATCTGGTTTCGGACATTTTGACCAATATCCAGAATCTGTACCGGAAGATCAGCAAGCGGGAGGTCATCAAGATTCAGGATGAATTTTTCCGCATTTATACCAAAGGAAATCTGGAGGATCTGGAGCGCTTTAATCGGGAACTGGACCTGATTGCGGAGGGGTACAAAGCCCAGGGTTTGGAATGACCAGGGCGGGGAAGGCATCTCTGGAATAGACGGACGAGGAAAAGAATGGGGAAGACGGACGAGGAAGAGAATGGGGAAGACGTTGCCTGCCGCTTATGCGGAGCGGATGAAAAAGCAGCTGGGGGATGCGTTCGAAGCGTATGAGGCGGCATTGGAAGAGGATCCCGCTCCGGGACTCCGTGTGAATCCTTTAAAATGGGAGAAGGGGGAGGCGGCAAGGCGACTTGGGGCAGCTTCTTTTTCCCTGCGCCCCGTTCCCTGGTGCGGAACCGGCTTTTTCTGCGATGCAAAAGATCCGCTTTCCACCCACCCTTATTATGACGCGGGACTTTATTATCTGCAGGAGCCCACAGCCATGGCTCCTGCCGCTTTTTTGCCCGTTTTTCCGGGAGAGATGGTGCTGGATCTGTGCGCGGCGCCGGGTGGGAAGAGTACGCAGCTGATAGGAAATCTGAAGGGGAAGGGCGTCCTTTTCTCCAATGATGTGTCTGCCTCCCGCTGTAAGGCATTGCTGAAAAATCTGGAGAATTGGGGCGCTGAAAATGTTGTCGTGCTCTGCGAGGAGGGCGCCGCCCTGGCACGGCGGTTCCCGGTTTTTTTTGAT
>CAZROZ010000212.1:0-3690 GCA_964601745.1 uncultured Lachnospiraceae bacterium
GTATGCCTACGGCGGTAACGCAAAGGCCGCGAGGCTTTCCGGCGTCAAGACACAGCGGGTCCTCTTCATGGTTTACACCAATATGGGGCTGCTCGCCGCCATCGCGGGGATCGTTTTCACCGGTCGTCTGAACGCTGCCACGCCAAAAGCCGGTGACGGTTTTGAGATGGATGCCATTGCCGCCTGCTGTATCGGCGGCGCATCTGCCAGCGGCGGTGTGGGAACGGTGTCCGGCGCTATCATCGGCGGCCTCTTTATGGGCGTTCTCAACAACGGGATGTCTCTGATGGGGATCGGAACCGACTGGCAGCAGGCCATCAAGGGCATGGTTCTCCTGATCGCGGTTGCCTTCGACGTCTATACAAAGTCAAGAGCAAAGAATTGAGCGCGACTAGGGAGGAACACTATTATTTGCCGTGATCTTCGACGTTTCCATAAAGTCGAGAGCAAAGAAGGAAGCGCGGCTAGGGAAGGAGCACTATGACCAGAGAGGAAACACTGCATCTGCTGGGCCATTTTCCAGAAATGTCTTCGAAGCCGTCCACCCGGACCTTTTATAAGACCAAGCGCGGAATCAAATATTATTCGGTCTCTTATGAGGCAGAGCCTGGAGAGACAATCCGTGCCTGGCTGCTGATTCCGGAGCAGGCGAAAAATTGCCCCGCCATCGTGGCCTGTCACCAGCACGGGGATGAGTTCTTCATCGGAAAATCAGAGCCAGTGGGATTTTATGCCAAGGCGGCCAACACTTTTGGTCTCAGCCTTTGCCATGCCGGTTATGTGGTCATCTGCCCGGATCAGCTGGGCTTTGAGGAGCGCCGGCCAGCGGAATACATCCGCAAAGCCAATCCCTTCCAGGAGGGACAAAATTATGAGCGACAGCTCTTTATGGAATATCTTCTGCACGGCTCCACGCTGCAGGCAAAAAATATTGCCGACCTTACCAGAGCGGTGGATGTCCTCCTGGAACAGCCGGAGGTGGATCCGAACCGCATCGGGGTATGTGGTCACTCTCTAGGGGGACAGGAAGCTTTGTGGCTGGCCTGGTACGATTTCCGCATCAAGGTCATGGTATCCAGCTGCGGATTTTCCATGATTGGGGATCTGCAGAAACTGGGTATCAACCAGAATTATTCTATGTATCTTCCAAATTTCCTAGAGTACGGGGACATGGACGATATTCTGGCTGCCTTATGTCCCCGTCCTGCCCTGGTCTGCCACGGTGCAAATGACACGCTCTACCCGAGAGATACAGTGGAAAAAGTGTGCAAAAAAGCGAGAGCGTGCTACGATGCCGCCGGATACAGTGAACGTCTGCGCACCATTGTTTTTGAGGAGACCGGCCATATCTTTGAAGAACCCCAGCAGGTAGAGGCCATTGCCTTTTTCATGAGGTGGCTTTGATTCGTTATCTATTAGTGGCGGAAACCCCACTGCTTGCGGTGGGGATGAAAGCCACTTTATTTGGCTGTCGTGGTACTATTTCAGATCAACTATTTTCCCAGTGATCGTTCTTGACACTGTCTATAAAACGCACGTCCTTCCTGTCATTTAAAAACCGTTAAACTGTTCTTACTGTAAATCTATATAGCGCCTGTGTAATAAATTGTTCCAGCATCACGTCTCCCGGGAACCTGCCCACTATCCACTCTATAAAAATCCTTGTATCCTTCCCATTTTCATGTATAATAAACCTGTCCGAAACAATTTTTGTTCCGGAGCATGGAAGAGCAGGCTTTGATTTCAGAGCCATTTGACTGCAGGTTGTGCTTTATAGTTAACGACATAATTTAGTCCGTTTTGAATTTCAATGAATTCAACATAAAAATTATTCTATAGTTCAAAATGAGATGCTGAATGCCGTTAACTATGGTGAGAGGAAAGAGGTAGAAAGTAAATGGCACAGATTGATTTGGAGAAATACGGTATCACCGGTACAAAGGAGATTATTTACAACCCTTCCTACGAATTTTTGTACGAAGAAGAATTAAATCCCGAACTGACCGGATACGACAAGGGACAGTTGACAGAACTGGGCGCGGTAAACGTGATGACCGGCATCTATACAGGACGTTCTCCCAAGGATAAATTCATCGTCATGGATGAGAATTCCAAGGATACCGTCTGGTGGACTTCCGACGAATACAAGAATGACAATCATCCCGCTTCCCAGGAGACGTGGAAGGCAGTGAAGGACATTGCGGTTTCAGAATTGTCCAATAAGAAACTCTACGTGGTGGATGCTTTCTGCGGCGCCAATAAGGACACGCGGATGGCTATTCGCTTCATCATGGAAGTGGCGTGGCAGGCACATTTCGTCAAGAACATGTTCATCGTTCCCACGCAGGAAGAATTAGCCGATTTCACCCCGGATTTTGTGGTCTATAATGCCTCCAAGGCGAAAGTGGAGAATTACAAGGAACTGGGTCTGAACTCGGAGACTGCGGTGGTATTTAATATCACCAGCAGAGAACAGGTCATCATCAATACCTGGTACGGCGGCGAGATGAAGAAGGGTATGTTCTCCATGATGAATTATTACCTCCCGCTTCAGGGGATTGCCTCCATGCACTGCTCCGCCAATACTGACATGAACGGGGAAAATACCGCGATTTTCTTTGGCCTATCCGGCACAGGGAAGACGACCCTCTCCACCGATCCCAAGCGACTTTTGATCGGAGATGACGAGCACGGCTGGGATGACAATGGTGTCTTTAATTTTGAGGGCGGCTGCTATGCCAAGGTCATCAACCTGGACAAAGAGTCAGAGCCTGACATTTATAATGCCATCAAGCGCAACGCGCTGCTGGAAAATGTGACAGTGGATGAGAATGGCGTCATTGACTTTAACGATAAGAGTGTGACAGAAAATACCCGGGTGTCTTATCCGATCACACATATTGAAAAAATCGTCCGTCCGATTTCTGCCGCACCGGCTGCAAAGAGCGTGATTTTCCTCTCCGCTGACGCGTTCGGCGTGCTGCCGCCGGTTTCTGTGCTGACGCCGGAGCAGACGCAGTACTATTTCTTGTCCGGTTTCACAGCGAAATTGGCAGGGACAGAGCGGGGCATTACCGAGCCTACGCCCACCTTCTCCGCCTGCTTTGGACAGGCTTTCCTGGAACTGCATCCTACCAAGTATGCGGCGGAACTGGTGAAGCGGATGGAGGCAAACGGTGCCAGAGCCTATCTGGTCAATACCGGATGGAACGGCAGCGGCAAGCGGATTTCCATCAAGGATACCCGGGGCATCATCGACGCGATCTTAAATGGAGAGATTGAAAAAGCGCCGACCAAGAAGATCCCGTATTTTGATCTGGAAGTGCCGACACAGCTGCCGGGTGTGGATCCTGCTATCCTGGATCCAAGAGATACCTATGCTGAGGCTGCCCAGTGGGAGACCAAGGCGAAAGATCTGGCAGGTAGATTTATTAAGAATTTTGCCAAGTACGAAGGCAATGCAGCGGGGAAAGCCCTGGTGGCGGCTGGCCCGAAGCTGTGAGAAACTGTAACTTGCGCGAAAGAATGGGAGCTGTTTGTACCCGGGGAAAACTCCTCACAGAGGAATAAAAGCACTTTAGAGGGATAAAAGCACTTTAGAGGGATAAAAGCACTTTAGAGGGATAAAAAATACTTTAGAGGGATTACACTATTTAGAGGCATGATAAGTATTAAGAGGCGGTCGTCAGA
>CAZROZ010000213.1:0-3686 GCA_964601745.1 uncultured Lachnospiraceae bacterium
TCTTTTATCCCAAAATAATCCAATACTTCCCTCTGCTGCTTCGTCTTTTTGGTGACGGAGGCATAGAGCCCATTCGGCATTTGAAGCAGCGTAACACAGTCCAATTCCTGTATCACTGCATCGGGTTCATATCCCAGAGAATCACACACTTGCTGGATCTGATTTCTCATAATCGCGGAGAGAAAGCAGAGGATACTTTGATCCGCAAAATTTGTCCTTTCCAGCTCATCATGGCTCTCAGCTTCCGGTGAAGCCGCATCCTGCACCTGACCTTCCATGGTGCCTGCCGCCCCGTCTTTCTCCTTTGCTTCCTCTTTTGCTGCTGTCAGCGCAGTCATTTTCCGGGCCTGCCGCCTGACTGCTTCCGCCAGATGAAAAATCCGTACTGCCTGTGCCGGACTGTATTCCTTTGACGCCGCGATGGAATAGAAGCCGATCTGATCTACCGCCTCCTGCAATTTCTGAAAATCACAATGAACGGACCAGGAATCCTCCGCCCTCTCCACCTCCAAATATGTTGAAATCTCCGGGGAAAAGACCGGTTCTTCCTCCTCGCCGACTTCTATGTGACTCCGCAGCGCCTCTTGTACCTGGCGGATCAGGGAAAGTGCCTGCGTATTTTCTCCGTCAAAATAGAGATTGATCCACGCTTCTTCCTCCGCATCCGGAAAAAGGGGAGCCCGCCCGGATATGCCGAAAAGTCCCTTTTCATTGACCACATGGCTGACATTCCACTTGATTTCTGAAGCGTACCGCTCCATCATCCGCGCATGCGCGGGCGAATCCGGATTTAACCCAATGAGGAAAGGAAGAGACTGGCGCTGCAAAAAAGAGAGCATCTCCGGCGCTGCCAAGTCCGGATCCAGCAGGATACCCTCTACCCTCATGCCGACTTCTCTCAGCGTTTGCCTCAGTGTCAAAACCGCCTGTCCGTCCCCGATTTCCCCGTCAAAAAGTGCAAAAGCTGCCGGCGTTCCAGTCTGTGCGTCAACTGCCCAGAGAAAGGCTTGATCCCCTTGCTGTGCCTTCTGTGCACAGAGCCACACCGCGCGGACGTTCCTTTTTGCCTGCGCCTGCAGCCAGAGTGTCTGAAATTGCTCCACCTCTCCCTGCGGCAGATTCACCGGAAAGAACTCCGCATCAGTTTTTTCAGAAAACATCACCCTGTCCCTCTGTTCAGAGGAATTCTGTTCCAGCGCCGCGGAAGGTAAGATGCCGCAGACGGCACAGTCCATCAAAATATTGGATTTTTCCGGGCCAAAGACTTCCAGAAGGAGCGGATAAAGGCCTGTCTGATATCCAATTCCCAGTGCAGCCGCGTACAAGCCCGCGTGTAACTCATATTTCGGGACACTTTCCTCCCCATAATACTTCTCCCATTGCGACCGATAAAGATAGCGGTAGAGATCATTGGGATGCATCAAATTCTCCGAAGTCATCCGCCCGATAATCTGACGCTTTAACTTGCCGTTCGCGCCCTGCTGCATCAAAAAGACGCGGCTGTCTGCCTGATTCATATAGGCGTCGTCCGGTATTGGAATCCCCTTTTCCTCCCAATAAACACGTGACATAATGATTACCCCTCTTGTCTTATTTGTTTGAACTTAAATTTATCCTACACCACTTGTGAATTTTACGCAAGCCTTAAAAATGAATTCTTAAACGATTTTTGACACTTTTTTGTCAAATTTGGAATCGGAAAAGTTGCGCTTAAAAACAGCTCCCTCTGTCGCGAATGTAAAGAGGATTTTCTGTGTATTTTCCACTTGTCCCCGGAAGGCAAATGCACTATCATGAAAACTGCCGTGGAGATAGTCTTATCTCACCGCATCGCAGCAAAAATCGCGGAAAAATCGTGGTCTGTAGTAAACGACATTAAGCACTCGCTTTGCTGTTAATGTTGAATTCATTGAAAATCAAAGAGAACTTAATTATGTCGTTAACTGTAGTCTAGAAAAGACCGAAGGAAAAGTTTCACTGTCGCAGGGAAGACGACCCCGCCCCCGTGTCATCAGACTTTGGCGGCGGGCAACCAAAAAGGGCGATCCCGGCTTTTTCTAGGGATGCGCCGAGGAGGAATTTATGAGAGCATTACTGAGTGTATCTGACAAAAGCGGAATTGTAGAGCTGGCTAGGGCATTGACGGACCTTAAAATTGAACTGATCTCCACCGGCGGCACCTACCGGGTGCTGCGGCAGGCTGGAATTCCAGCCATGGAAATTTCCGAGCTGACCGGCTTTCCAGAATGTCTGGACGGGCGTGTCAAGACTCTGCATCCGGCGGTCCACGCGGGACTGCTGGCCATGCGGAATAATCCGGCACACATGGCGCAGCTGGAAGAACTCGGCATTTCGCCCATTGATCTTGTGTTCGTCAATCTGTATCCCTTTAAAGAGACCATCTTGAAAGAGGGCGTGACCAGGGCGGAAGCAGTGGAAAATATCGATATCGGCGGCCCCACCATGCTGCGGGCGGCGGCAAAGAATTATCAGGATGTGGCAGTGGTCATTGATCCGGCAGACTATGACACGGTACTCACCCAGCTTCGGGAAAGGGGAGCGGTGGATCTGGACACCAAATTCTATCTGATGCAGAAAGTGTTCGCCCACACCGCTCATTACGACACCATGATTGCGGCTTACCTGAAAGAACAGCGAGGCGATGATTCCCTGCCCGAGACCTTGACCCTCACCTATGAAAAAGTACAGGATATGCGCTACGGGGAGAACCCGCATCAAAAAGCCGCCTTTTATAAGGAAATAGGCAATCACCCCGGCTCCCTGACTGAAGCCAAAATTCTGGGCGGCAAGGAACTCTCCTTCAACAATATCAACGATACCAACGGAGCGCTTGAATTGCTGAAAGAATTTGACGAGCCCACGGTGGTGGCGTGCAAACACGGCAATCCCTGCGGCGTAGGCAGCGGAAAAGATCTCATGGAGGCCTGGCACAAGGCTTATCACGCGGACCAAGTCTCCATTTTCGGAGGAATCGTGGTCACCAATCAAACCATCACCCTGGATGTGGCAAAGGAAATGAAATCGATTTTCCTGGAAGTGATCGTGGCACCCGCCTACGAACCGGAGGCGCTGGCGCTCCTTCGGGAAAAGAAAAATCTTCGACTCCTTCAATTGCCCGCGATCACTGCCAAACAGCCGGAGACTGCCCTTGATCTGAAAAAGGTAGACGGCGGCGTCATCGTGCAGACCATCGACGGCAAGCTGCTCCCGGAAAACGGTTGCCAGATCGTCACCCGCCGCAAACCGACAGAAAAAGAGATGGAAGATCTGCTCTTTGCCTGGAAGATGGTGAAATATGTCAAGAGCAACGGCATCGCGCTGGCAAAGGACAAGCAGAGTATCGGCATCGGTCCGGGGCAGGTCAATCGAATCTGGGCGGTCCAGCAATGCATGGAACACGCGGCAGAACTCATCGGTCCCGATGCCGCAAAGGGAGCGGTCCTCGCCTCAGACGCGTTCTTCCCCTTTGACGACTGCGTGCGGGAGGCAGCGAAAAATGGAATCACTGCCATCATTCAACCCGGCGGATCTATCCGGGATGAGGATTCCATCAAAGCTTGTGATGAACTTGGAATCGCCATGGTCTTTACCGGAATGCGGCACTTCAGACATTGACGCGATTTGCGAATACGGGGTAGGATTGCGAGAGCGCCGCAGGCGCGGAG
>CAZROZ010000214.1:0-2450 GCA_964601745.1 uncultured Lachnospiraceae bacterium
TGGCCTGCGAGCAGTCCATCCGCCTGTCCATTGCGACTGGGCTTTCATAGTAAATCGAACGTGAACTCTTTCACGTCGTTAATGAGAGAACCAATCCGGAAAGCCGGATACAGTTAAACCTGCCGTTCCAGACGAATACACAGCCGCCATCCATAACGGGAGGAATCCTCATGGAAAACGATGTCTTTATCTTATACAAATTAATCATTCTGCGCATGATGCGGGAAGTAGACTTTTCTCTGACCAATGTGCAGATCTGCGGTTTCTTTCTGGACAAAAATTATACCAGTTATTTTACCGTCCAACAGATGCTGCATGAATTGGTAGAGGACGATCTGATCCGCTGCACAACCACGCACAATCGATCCTACTACCATCTCACGAAAGATGGGGAGGAGGCACTCCAATTTTTCGGAAATCTGATTCCTCGTATCGTACAGCAGGAATTGCTCTCTTATCTGGAGGAAAAGCGATACGCTCTGCGGGAGGAACATACAGTCTGGGCTGACTATTATCAGGAGAATGATGGCTCCTACCGGGTGCGCTGCAGACTGCTGGATCATGCACTGCCCTTGATTGACATGACACTTTCCGCCACTACGGAGGAAGAAGCCGCGAAGATGGCAGATGCCTGGCAGAGAAAGAATAAAGAGCTCTACACCAGCCTTTACGTTTCTTTGCTGACCATATCATCTGAGACAAAAAGCAAAGAGACTTCACCTCAGACGGAAGGAAACGACACCGACTTCCCGGATGATTCTCAGATAGAGGAAGTGTTCCCTGATTCTCCATCAGAAGAAACCACGTAAATTTTCTGACAGGGAAGCTCTTCCATCCTCACAGAAGGGAAGTACTGCTTCCCGCTAAAAAACAGGAATCATTAAAAACAGGGATCAACGGTAGAAAAGGAGTCTTCCCAGGGCAGTCGCCTCCCCGAAAGTTCCCTTCATTGACTGCCAGCGTTACTCCTGATGTTTCTTGATATAGGTATAACTGTCGCGGCACATATCTTCTAATGTCTTCTCCGTCACAAATCCCAATTCTCGCTCTGCCTTGCTGGCATCCGCATAGCAGGCAGCAATGTCTCCCTCTCTCCTGGCTGTGATGCGATAAGGAATCTTCACATGATTCACCCGTTCAAAAGTCTTGATAATCTCCAGCACACTGTACCCGTGTCCAGTGCCCAGATTATAGATTGATAGTCCGTGCAGGTGTCTGGAAGCCAGCAAATGTCCGCGAGCCAGATCCACCACGTGAATATAGTCCCGCACCCCGGTACCGTCCAATGTGTCATAATCGTCGCCAAAGACGCGCAATTCCGGGAGCTGTCCCGTGGCAACCCGTACGAGATAAGGCATCAGATTATTCGGAATTCCCCTGGGCTTCTCCCCCAGTGTACCTGTGGGTTCATTTCCAATCGGATTAAAATAGCGCAAAATCGTGATGTTCCAGGTCGGATCCGCTTGATACAAATCCTGCAGAATCTTCTCGATCATCAACTTTGTCGTACCATAAGGATTGGTCGTATAGAGCGGAAAATCTTCTTTAATGGGCAAACGCATCGGACTGCCGTAAACGGTTGCGCTGCTGGAAAAAATCAGACTTTTGCAGCCGGATTGCGCCATGACCTCTAACAGGTGGAGAACAGATTCCAAATTGTTCTCATAATATTTCAGCGGCTCTGCCACACTCTCTCCCACTGCCTTAAATCCCGCAAAATGCATCACTGTGTCGATCTTCTCCTCGGCAAAAATGCGGCGCAGCAAATTCCGATCCCGCACATCACCCTCATAGAACACAGGGGTCTTTCCCGTCAACTGTTCCAGTCCTTCCACCACGCTGCGCTCACTGTTGGACAAATCATCAACCAGGATCACCTCATCTCCTGCCTGCAGCAGTTCCAGTGCTGTGTGACTGCCAATATATCCTGTTCCACCTGTCACTAATACTCTCATGATACTTCTCCTGATTCTTCTCCATTCCCGTCGATAACCGCCTGCATGAGTTCCTGATAGACTCGATAAATATCAGAGATCCCATACTCCTGGTGGAAAAAGTGAGAAAATAGCTTCTCCTCCTGGACTTTGGCAAGAGGAAGGCTGCTCCCCTGCAAATATTTTTCCATCTGTCTTCGCAGCGCAATCTCCTCCGGAGGAGCTTCCTGGACAGCGCTTTCTACCAATTCCTTGTCTATTCCCTTTTGCAGTAGAACCTGCTCCATCTTTCTCCTGCTCTGGCGATCAGCGTGATACTCCACGTATCTCTTGGCATAGGCTTCGTCATTCACATAACCATAACTCTCCACATAAGAGAGTGCCTCTTCCACCGCTTCTGGAAGGAAATCCGCCTGCAGCAATCTATTCCGCAATTCTTCCCTCGTCCGGTCCTGCGTTTTCAACAGATCCATGGCCTTCTTCCTGGCCTTCAAGAAGACGGCCTCCTGCAGAAAA
>CAZROZ010000214.1:2460-3678 GCA_964601745.1 uncultured Lachnospiraceae bacterium
TCTGCACAATCTATTTGATAGTGTACCTGCTCTCGCTTATTCAATTTGCAGCACGCATGGTCATCTAGAAACACTCGTACTTTTCCGTCCGGCAGACTGGAAAAAGTAATATTCATGAATCCCTATCCCTCCATCTTCCGGAGCAATCCCCGGCACCCGGCAAGGATCTCTCTCATCGCCGTGTGAAAATCCCGGGTATACCATGGATCTGCCACTTCCCGATCTGGATACCCGGCATATTCCATCAATAGATGCATCTTCCCGGCATGATCTCCGCCGCAGATACGGCGCATATTGAAAAGATTGGCGTTATCCATCCCGATCAATAGATCATATCTCTCATAATCGTCCCTGCACAGCCTCCTGGCAGTATGTGCCATGAAAGGAATCCCATACTCGCTCAATATCCGGCGGGCAGGAGGATAGATCGGATTCCCGACATCCTCCAGACTGGTGGCAGCTGACGCAATCTGAAACTCTTCCTCAAGTCCCGCGTCTCTAACGAGATCTTTCATCGCAAATTCTGCCATGGGACTCCTGCAGATATTGCCATGACAAACGAAAAGGATCTTCTTCATCGGGCAGCTCCCTCATCAATCATGCTCCCGTAATGTGACTCCATCCACCATAAAACAAAAGCAGAGCGAATACGAAATAAGGCGGATGAATGCTCAGGCAAACGCAAAAGAAACATTAGGCCAAACAACCGTCAGAGCATTGCAAAAGCTCATTCCTGGGGCAGCGGATCCCTGGCTTCCTCTTCCGTGGCCTCTCCCTTCTCAGGAAAATAATGTTCCCGCACCTTCTGCTCAATCTCGTTCATCACCTGAGGATGCTGCTCCAGATATGCCTTGGCGTTCTCTCTGCCCTGTCCGATGCGCTCCCCGTTATAAGCGTACCAGGCACCGCTTTTGACCACAATATTCTCCTTCGCTGCCAGGTCCAGGATATCTCCGCTTCGAGAGATCCCCTTCCCGAACATGATGTCGAATTCCGCTTCCTTAAAAGGAGGTGCCACTTTATTCTTCACTACTTTGACTCTGGTGCGGTTGCCGATGATCTCGCCGCCAGATTTCAGCGATTCTATTCTGCGCACGTCGAGGCGAATGGATGAATAAAACTTCAGAGCACGGCCTCCGGTCGTCGTCTCCGGATTGCCGAACATCACCCCCACCTTCTCCCGCAGCTGATTGATGAAAATGACCACGCAATTGGACC
>CAZROZ010000215.1:0-3660 GCA_964601745.1 uncultured Lachnospiraceae bacterium
ATTAACTACAAATTTATACGCATATCCTCCCACTGGAACATCTGAAAGCGTGCCGGACCATGTCCCTTGGCCGTCAGATGTGAGAAAAAATTGGTCACTTTTCCAATTTGTTCCCGGGAATGTCCCTCGCACCGCTACGGTATCCGCCTCCCCCTCGTACCGAAACGTCACATCATACAAGCCTTTGCCATTTTGCTGCACCTCCGGGCTTTTCACGTCCGCCTTCGCCACCGTAGCCGGGAATGCCGCGGAAGGAGCCGTCAGATTCAGCAGCATCGCGGCAGTTAAGATAAACGTCAGCAGGCGCCTTCCCATGCCTTTTTTTCGTCCTCGCATTTCTCACACATCCTTTCTGAATGCCAGATATTCCTCTTTTTCTCCGGCAATCCCTGCGAGGCTCGCCTGTAGTCAAAAACACGATCATTAGCACTTTCCCGCTTTTCTCAAATTCATTCCACCTTCCAAACGCTAACAACGAAAAAGCGGAAGTAAGAGAATACAACGTGCTTTGCCGACCTTTGACTACAGACAAGATACCTTTTTTCTCTCCTTATGCTGTGCAATATAAAACGCACAGAAGAAAGGAGAACTTTCCGACCCTTTCTCTCAGTTTTTCCTAATTATATATACATTATTGAATATAGTCAATCGATTCATAGACAATAAAGGAGTGCTATTTCTCTCTTTCTAATCATTTCGCAATATAAATTTCTAAAATTCGATTATTTAAAAAGTCTACAGGCTTCCCAGTGTACGCAATGAATTTCAACAAAAAAGAAGGGATTGCCTCCTGTCTGCGCATTCTGGCAATCCCTCTGATCACAGGCGTCTCATTCCTCATAGACGCCATTTCCATCGCTTTCCCTTATTCCTTCTTGGGCTCTTCCTCACCCTTTTTCCCGTTCTTTTTGCGGACCACCACGACTACGATCACCACCACAGCGATCACAGCCGCAATTCCTCCAAGGAGAAGAATCGGATTTACAGAAGAAGACTCGGACGCAGCGGTGGCCGTCGTCTCCTCACCGGTGGAAGAAGGCTCCTGCACATCTGCGACTTCCCCGCGAACCAGCACCATTGCGGAGATCGGCTCCACGTCCGCGCTGCCACTTTTCGTATCCAGCACCTGGCATCCTGCCGTCTCCCCGTCAATGTACACATTCCAGGACCCCTCGGGCAGGGCGATAGTCTGGGACTCCTCCGTCGCGTTGAAGATCACATAAATTCCCTCGGCGGGATCTCCATTGGCACCGCCGGCGATCTCAAAGCCCAGCACCCCTTTTGGCAATCCATTGGTCTGGGAGATGCTCTCGCCAATCCCCTCTTCTTGATTCTGCCGCAGCGCGGGATGCGCTTTCCGGAACGCGATCAGACCTTTATAATAATTGAAAACATTCTGATACTCCTCCGTGTCCAGGGTGCCCCACTTGAGGGAATTCACCTGGTCCGAGGCATTGTAACTGTTCTCGTTAAAGGTCCCGTCCTCGTTCACTTTCGTCCGCAGCATCTCCTCCCCTGCCTGCAGGAAGGGAACACCCTGACTGGTCATATAGATCGCTGCGGCCAGATTATTCATGCGGATCAGATCCTCCCGGGAAGCATTGCTCCGTGACAGCGCAATCCGGTCAAACAGCGTATTATTGTCATGGCAGGAGGCATAATTGATCAGTTGAGCCGGATTCTTGCTCCAAGTGGTCTTGCCCATAAAGCTCTGGGCGATGGAGGATGCCTTGTTCAGATCCCCGGAGACATAACCGGCGCCTTGATCGAAGACGCTGCCTTTGATGGCGTCCCGGATGGTGTCATTGAAATAGGCAAAGCCCGGCGTCTTGCGGGCATTCTGCTGCGTCGCCAGTTCCACCTCTTCCTTAGTCACATCTGTCGTCATACTCCAGCCTTCGCCGTAGAAGATCACGTCCGGGCGAACTGCGTGGACAGATTCCACGATCTCATTGATGGTCTGGGTATCCAGCAGCCCGACCAGGTCAAAGCGAAAGCCGTCCATGTGATACTCGTTGGTCCAATAGAGAATGGAATCCACAATATACTTTCGTACCATGCTCCGCTCCGAGGCAGTGTCGTTGCCGCAGCCGGACCCGTTGGAATAAACTCCGTTTTCATTCACCCGGGAGAAATAGTCCGGCACGATCTGATTGAAGCAGAAATCGGTCGCGCTCTGCACATGATTGTACACTACATCCATGACCACGCTGAGGCCATTTTCATGCAGACTCTGAATCATCTGCTTCATCTCCTTGACCCGCACCTCTCCGTGATACGGATCCGTGGAGTAGGATCCCTCCGGCACGTTGTAATTCACCGGATCATAGCCCCAGTTGAACTGCGGTTCATCCAATTTTGTCTCGTCCACGGAGCCATAGTCATAGACAGGCAGCAGGTGAACGTGGGTGGCGCCTAATTCCTTGATATGATCGATGCCGGTCGCATTGCCGCCAGGCGTCTTGGTCCCTGTCTCGGTAAAGGCTAGATACTTTCCTTTGTTCTGCATACCGGAATCCGGATCCATGGACAGATCTCTCACATGGAGCTCGTAGATGACCGCGTCATTGATCGGCAGAGAGGCATTCGGGTTTTTGTCCTGATCCCAGCCCTCCGGATTGGTGGAAGAGAGGTCCAGCACCATGGCTCTCTGGCCGTTGACACCAGTGGTGCGGGCATAGGGATCGCAGGCTTCCCTGGTCTCGCCGGCCACAGTCACCTCATAGGTATAGTAAACGCCGTTTAAATCTCCCTCCTTGGTCGCCGTCCAGGTTCCGTTTTGGTCCTTGGTCATCGCCAGCGTCTCCAGGAGTCCGCTGGCAGCCGCCGTCTCCGGGACCGCGCCGGCATCTCCGGTTTCATAGAGCTTCACAGAGACACTTTCCGCCGTGGGCGCCCAGACTTTAAAAGAAGTGGCTTCCTTGGTCCAGACAGCACCTAGATCATCCCCTGTATAGGTATATTCCTCCTCAAAGCTCTGAGTAGAATAGAGATTCGGCATCGCGATCTCATACTCTGTCTCGTTATACGTCAGCGTATATTTGCTGTTCAAGTCTAATTCCCCTACAGTAAGCGCATAGACGTGATTACCCTCGTCTTTCGCCTCCTGAATGTCGATTTTCCCATCCGGTCCATTCACCACACAGGCTTTCGCAGGATCCTCCTTCATGTCGCCGGTGGCAGTGACCAGCACCGCCCCGGTGTCAAAATCGTATTTCACAGAGGACAAGAGCACGCCGGTCACCACATCGTCACCATCTTCCCGGGTGTAACCCTCCACGCCGGATTCCACATAGATATGCACTGTTCCCTTTTGGACATCCGGCAATTCAATAAACTGATCGGCGTCAAAGTCTTTGGCAGACCAGCTGTCTCCGCCCTGCCGGACAATAAAGCCCATACGTGTCACCCCGCTTTTAACCGGGATCGTGGCCACCCGCTCACCGTCCATTTCTTCCAGAGCATAGGCGGCGCCGTCCTGGCCCTCCGCCCAAGCCCACACATCCCAGTCGTCATAGACGCCGTCCGGGCGGTGATAATGCAGGAGTATGGTGACACCGCCTCCCTCCGCCAGCGCCGGGACGTGAGTAGACAGCACCAGTACTGCCGCCAGAACCATCGTCAGCACAGCGAGAAGCCATGAATTCCGTTTTAGTTTTC
>CAZROZ010000216.1:0-3617 GCA_964601745.1 uncultured Lachnospiraceae bacterium
CGTGCCGTGTTCTCTATGTTGATTCCCTCCATAATCAATCCCATACCTCGTATCCTGCCCCATGGAACCGGACATATCAAAGGTAATCACCAGGTCAATGGGAGTCGGCGGGTACTCATTCACTTTCTGGGAACTGGTCAGTACGCTGTATACATGGGCAAAGTCGGCATAGGCTGCCACGGTGCCGCAATACCCGTCGGTCCCTTCTTCTAAATTT
The DNA here is from genome assembly GCA_964601745.1 of uncultured Lachnospiraceae bacterium. Taxonomy (GTDB): domain Bacteria; phylum Bacillota; class Clostridia; order Lachnospirales; family Lachnospiraceae; genus CAZROZ01. Next base: position 218 of record CAZROZ010000216.1, read on the forward strand.
ATTTTTTCTCCATCGAAGCTGCCGTTTTTCTCACCGTAGGCGAATACGCTCTTGTCGGTCCACACGCGACCGGCATAGCGGGAACCCTCTGATCCGGGTTCTTTGCTTATGAGCTTATCCTGATAATCGTCTGTGGTGTCGGGATCAGCAATGCGGCTGTCCTCCACAATGTATTTCGTTGCTCCGCCGCTGGTCTTGGAAGTTTCATCCGCGATTTCCGCTGCGTGCACTTCGGCCGGAGACAGATTGCTGGCAGGCACTGTCGATGTTACGGATGGTGTCTCCCACATCCTCCACAATCATGCCCTCCCCGGGCTTGAAATTGCGCTGCCGTTTTGCCAGGTCGTAGGCCAGCAGACCGGCCTCCACGGCGCTGGCGATCTTGGAGGCGCAGGAGGACTTCGCGCCGTCACAAACCATGCCGCCGATGGTGCTGATGGCATTGACCACAATATGTCCGATTATATCCAGGGGGCTTCGTCCATGTAGGCGATGCCGCAGACGGCGGAACACCCCGGGCTGGTGGCACCGCAGTAGGCGGACAGATTGCCGATATAGCACTTCTGGTGCATAGAGATGATGTTTGCCAGGGTCAGCGCCCGAAGGAGTTTCTCCCGGGGACAGCCTGTCCCCCGGGTGTACACCAGGCTTTTTTATCATCACTTCATCGGCAAAAAAGATCCCTTCGCTACTCTTCCGACACCGAAAGGGACTTATTTCCTTTGATTTGCCGATCTACCCTCTCCCGCAATTTCTTACTGGCCTTGAATTCCGGCTTAAACCTGGCAGGGGCTACATATCCCTCCATAGTTTGCAGATTCCGAACCAGACGTTTATTTTTCCTTCGAATATAAAAGATCCCGAAGCCTGTCAGATGCACTTCTGTTCCCTCGCATAGGAATTCAGAGACCATATCTTGAAAAGCATCCAAGACCTCTTCCGCTCTTTTCTGGGTCATTCCCGTGCGCTTGGCAAAAAGCGGAATCAGATCCCGCCGGTAAACTTGACTGCCCTCTCTCATGACTTTGCCTTTCCCTTCTCCCTAATTAATCCCCTAATAAATCCGTTTTATTATCGGATTTTTCACCATCTATTTGCCGGTTTTATTCCGATTTTTGGCTCTTTTTCACTAACTAAAATGAGGATAATTTGTCTACTAGGAAATGACGCAGAAAGGGCAATCTGCGACACCCCAAAATCGTCCTCAACATGCCTGATGATACCTTTTTTGTTTCCAAAATTCAACGACAAAATTGAAATCGAGATGAATTTTTAAAAATAAAATGACCTCGCCGCTTTTGTCCTAATTAGTTCATATGAATATATCCGTTGATTACCGATTTATTCGCAGTCAAATAAACAGTCAAAAGAGGTCTAATAAATTCGCCCTCGCCTGTCTCATTTCTGCTTTTCTTCTCAATGGATCCACCCAGTTCCTCCCGCCTTGCAAAGCTAGTTCTTTCCATATTTAAAGCAGTCAAGTTTTCTAGTCATTACTGAAAAGCATCGCATTCTTCCCGCATATGCAAGCCGAAATACCAGTGTCATATCATCATACACAATAGAACATCCAGCAAAAATATAGGTAAATAGAAAATCTGTCAGATCCGCAGTCAGAGAACCTTCTCACACTGTCGCAGATTGCCCTATCTGCGACACCTTCATGATAGCAGCAGCCACGACAAAACTGCCATAAATGCAAGTAAACCATCATGTCCCACAAGCGAGACGCTACCATGAATGAAAGCCCACAGATCGCTCACCCTTCATCTCCCGCATACAGCTTTCCACGCCTTCCCGACCACACCCGGCGCTTCTCTCTTTTCCCTCATCTACCCACAGTTTTATTAGAATTTCACATTTTAGCTATTAAAAAATCCTATAAACGGACATGCTCTCTAGTGATTGACTTTCCATTTTTTGGATGCGTATAATCAGGCGTATTTCTTGGTTGGCGGGGAGCGGATCCACTTTTCTTCCAAAAAGACATTCCAGATCAAGAGGAATCAAGAGGCGGAAAATCCTGGCAAGCCAATTCTACCGTTAACCGCGACATTCATTTCGTTTCACTCGAGGGAGAAGTACTTCGGGCAAAAAAGGGAGGAACAATGAAGGATAAGATTGCAAAGTTTTTCAAGTTTGAAGAACGTGGCACATCGATGAAAATCGAGACCATCGCCGGTATCACCACGTTCATGACCATGGCTTACGTTCTGGTCACACAGCCCGGCGCTATCTGCGGCTTTGGCCCGGAGGCGGGCGTCGTAGACATGAATGGGGTCATGATCTCCAAGGAAGCCATCACCATTATGACGGCGCTGACTTCCGGCATCATCACACTGCTGATGGCCTTTGTCTCCAATTTCCCGTTCGCGCTTTCCACCGGCATGGGGACCAATTTCATCCTGGGCGCCCTGGTGCAGAACGGCACCATTTCGTACGCACAGTGCATGGGCATGATCCTGGTGACGGGGATCATTTTCATCCTGCTGTCCATCTTCGGCATCCGGGACCTGATCGTGCGGATGATCCCCAAAAATATCAAGGTGGCAATCGGTACCGTCATCGGGTTCTTCATCGCCTACCTTGGACTGGATAACAGCGGCATCTGTGATTTCTCCCAGGGACTTGCCATCGGCGATTTCACAGACAAGGCAGTTCTTCTGTCCCTGGCGGGGCTCGTACTCATCGGCGTGCTGACGGCATTTAAAGTCAAAGGTGCTATTCTGATCGGCATTATCGCCATCACGGTGATCGGGATTCCTCTGGGCATCACTTCTCTGCCTTCCTCCATTGCGAAAATGCCAGAGCTCTCCACTGTGAGCAATATCATTTTCAAATTTGACCTCACTCATATCTGGACGGCAGAGGGTATCATATTGATGTTCATCGCGTTCTTCGGTGATTTCTTCTCCACGCTGGGCACCGTCCTGGGCGTCGCCGGACGCGCGGGCATGCTGGATGAGAATGGAAATCTTCCGGGAATTGAAAAGCCGTTCCTGGTGGACGCCATCGGTACTGCTGTTGGCGCGTGCCTGGGCTGCACCACCATCACCACCTATGTGGAATCCACCGCAGGAGTAGAGGCGGGCGGACGCACCGGCTGGACCGCGTTTGTCACCGGAATCTTATTCCTGGTCTTCGTATTCTTCTCTCCGCTGGCACTGATGGTTCCCAACGCGGCCACCGGTCCCGCGCTGATTTTCGTCGGTTTCCTGATGATCCAGGGAATCAAAGATATTGACTTCAGCGATTTCACCGAGGCATTTGGTCCATTCGTGATGCTTATCTTCGGCACCTTCTCAGCTTCCATCGCTGTGGGAATCGCAGCCGGAATCCTGGCGCACATTCTCATCAAAGTCTTCACAGGTAAATTCAAAGAAATCCATCCGGGTATGTA
>CAZROZ010000217.1:0-3578 GCA_964601745.1 uncultured Lachnospiraceae bacterium
GACCGCAGGGAGCGACGCGATTTGCGAATACGGGGTAGGATTGCGGGAGCTGCATCGCAGCGGAGCAATCCGTGGGCTGTTGTTCATGGTGATGCCCCACACGTGAGGCATGGGGTTTACTCTTGTCAGCAGAAAGCCTCCCCCGCGCACCTTCGTCACGTTCTTTTGTCCGCAGAAATTTCCGCAAAAGCACTAGGGGGCGATCCTACTGATCCATCCAGTCATCTCACTATTACGCATTCCTATAAGATTCTATGATTCCGGGGACCTGGTCCGCGGACATCTTCGGGTATACTTTGCCGTTAATGGACACCGCCGGAGCGATCCCGCAGGCACCGATGCAGCGCAGGGCATCCAGGGTGAACAGTCCGTCCGCCGTAGTCTGTCCCGGGGAAATCCCCAGAATCTCAGAAAACTTGTCAATCACCTGCTGTGCCCCCTTGACATAGCAGGCGGTCCCCAGACAGCATCCAATAATGTACTTTCCCTTGGGCTGCAGGGAGAAAAATGAATAAAATGTCACGACGCCATAGATCTCCGCGACAGAGATCCCGGTCTTTTCCGAGACCAGCTCCTGCACTTCCAGGGGAATATAGCCATATTCATTCTGGATATCGCTGAGTATCATCATCAGCGGCGTCGTCTCGTCAGCGTATCTGTCACAGATCTCACTGATCTTCGCTGCGGCATTTTCATTGAGGCCAGCCATAAACAATAAATCCTCCTCTATCATAAAATATAGTCCCTCCGGTCAGACACTTCGTATCTCCTTCCCCGCCTGCCCTTTGGCATGCTCTGGTTTAAGCAGGCACACGCCCGGGAAAACCTTGTGATTAGAATAACATTCTTTCCCCTCATTTTCAATATCAATATTCCCTCCTGCTTTCCAGCATAAGCACTGCAAATTCTGTGGTAAATCCTGTAAAATCCAGGTAGATTTGCGCGGCATATTCCAGGTAGATTTGCGCGTAATATTCCAGAAGAAGGCATAATGAAAGCCCTTGAGAGAGTGACTTCCCAAGGGCTACCACATGTGTTTTTTAAATCAATTTTTCGTTCCGAACGATGCGCTTAATTCCCCATCTGCTTTGCCACTTCGTCGGCGAAATTTTCCTGCTTCTTCTCGATCCCTTCTCCGGTCTCATAGCGGACAAACCCTTTCACGCGAATGGAAGCACCTTGGGCTTTGGCGATCTGAGATACATATTGATCCACTGTCTGCTTGCCGTCCTCCGCCTTCACATACACCTGATCCATCAGGCAGATTTCCTTCAGTTCCTTGTTGATTCTGCCCATCACGATGCCGTTTAAAACCTTCTCATTGGCATCCGGCTTCTCATTCTTCGCCTGAACCAGCAGGATCTCCTTCTCATGCTCCAGGTAAGCGGAATCGACTTCCTCTCTGGTGGTGTAAACCGGTTTGATGGCTGCCACCTGCATGGCTACGTTCTTTGCCATCTCCTCAATCGCTGGATTGACGACATCCGTCTGCACATCCACCAGGACGCCGATCTTTCCGCCCATGTGGGTATAAGAAGCAATGAAGCCTTCGTCTTCTTCCATTTGCTGGAAGCGACGGATCTTCATATTTTCTCCGATCACGGCAATCTGTCCTGCCAGCACCTCAGAAACCGTCTTCTCCGGCTCCAGTGCCCATGGCTCCTGCAAAAACGCTTCCGTGTCCGCAGCCGTCGTAGTCAATGCCTGGGCAGCTACTTCCGACACATAATTCTGGAATTTCTCATTCTTTGCCACAAAGTCTGTCTCCGCATTGACTTCCACGGCAACGGCCTTCTTCTTGTCATCGGAAAGTAGCACCTTCACCATGCCCTCCGCGGCAATCCGGCCTGCCTTCTTCTGCGCGGTGGCAAGTCCTTTCTTGCGCAGTACCTCAACGGCTTTATCCATATCTCCGTCCGCCTCAGTCAGGGCTTTCTTGCAGTCCATCATGCCGGCGCCGGTCATTTCTCTCAATTTTTTCACTTCCGCAGCTGTGATCGCCATTCTCTATTCCTCCAATCATCTATGCGTTCAATTCTCGTCTATAATCTCATCCGTCTCCGCATCCAGATCCTCTACAGAAGTATCATTCATCTGAGTACCCTGATTCGCCTCAATGACGGCGTCCGCCATGGCGGAAACAATCAATTTCACCGCACGGATCGCATCATCATTCCCGGGGATCACATAATCCAGCTCCTCCGGGTCACAATTGGTGTCTGCGATGCCCACCAGCGGGATCCCCAGCGTATGGGCTTCCTGGACGCAGATATGCTCTTTCTTGGGATCTACCACGAAAATCACGTCCGGCAGACGGTTCATCTCCTTGATGCCGCCCAGATTCCGCTCCAATTTCTCCCACTCTTTACGCAGGGCGATGACTTCCTTCTTGGGGAGGACATCGAAGGTGCCGTCCTCCGACATGCTCTCGATCTCTTTCAATCTGGCAATCCGGCTCTGGATCGTCTTGAAATTGGTCAACGTGCCGCCAAGCCATCTCTCATTCACATAGAACATACCGCAGCGCTCTGCCTCCGCCTTGATGGAATCCTGCGCCTGCTTCTTCGTCCCGACAAAGAGCACGATACCGCCGTCCGCCACGATATCCTTGATAGCATTATATGCCTCGTCCACCTTCACCACGGACTTCTGCAAATCGATGATGTAAATCCCGTTGCGCTCCGTATAGATATAGGGCTTCATCTTGGGATTCCATCTCCTGGTCTGATGGCCGAAATGAACACCGGCCTCCAGCAGCTGTTTCATTGAAATAATACTCATGTCTTTATCCTCCATTTGGTTGATTCTTCCGCATGTCTCGTCTCCGGCTCAGATCCCTGAAATGGTCAGAGACACCGTGAACCGGATCCACACGCGTGCAGCATTGCCGAAGTATTGTAGCACACTGTCAAAGGCCGCGCAAGGATATTTTAATGTGTGGAAAATCCTTGTCCGGATACAAAATGTGTGGAAAATCCTCGTCCAGATACAATTGGGATGCCGATACTGTAAGATGCGGAAATTTCATCCGCAAATATGAAAAAGCTCTTCAGTCTGATCGCGACTTTGTTGATTCTGGCCCTGGCCATCTGGATCGGCCGGCTGCTGTGGATTCACTACATGGACACGCCGTGGACCCGCGACGGCCGGGTGCGCGCCGACGTGATCAACGTCGCCGCCGATGTCAGTGGCGTGGTAATCGATGTGCCGGTGAAGGACAATCAGCCGGTGAAAATATGCGACCTGTTGATGCAGATCGATACCGAACATTATCAATTAGCGGTGAAGCAGGCCGAGGCGATGGTGGCGTCGCGCAAGGCGACGTGGGAGATGCGCAAGGTCAACGCCAATCGACGCAAAGACATGGACGCCCTGGTGATCTCCGCCGAAAGCCGCGAAGACGCCAGCAACGTCGCCACCTCCGCCCAGGCGGATTACCAACTGGCGGTCGCGCAGCTCGAAGCCGCGCAGTTGAACCTGCAACGCACCAAAGTGCTGGCGGCGGTGGACGGCTACGTCACCAACCTCAACGTGCATCGCGGCGACTACGCGCGCATCGGTGAGGCGAAGATGGCCGT
>CAZROZ010000218.1:0-3537 GCA_964601745.1 uncultured Lachnospiraceae bacterium
TTCCTGCAGCATTCCCGAAATACTCCCGCGATACTGGATGCTTGAATGAACGGGATTCCTGACACGGGATGCACCAGCACTTCCTCCGGATTTCCCTCCGCATTCCCAATATGCAAAGGTTCCGCGCATTCCGCTTCCACCGTATATTGAATAATCGTATTGTACCCCTTGTAATCCTCTGCTGCCGACACTTATCTCACCTCCTCCTTATTTTCATACCGGATCAATTCCGTCACCAGATCCATCTTCAAACGGTAGATCTCCTCTTCAGACAGAATGTTTTTCCTTGGGATTCCCATGATACTGGGCTTTTCTTCCATTCCCAATGTTTTCTCCAGGCTGTCTGTGAAAATCTTATCCACGAGACTTGCCAGTTCCTTCACGCTGGCTCGCTCTTTCTGGACGCGCAGGCTGCTTTCCTTCTCCTTCGCGTGGCCAAAATACCGGTCAATTGCCTTCTTTCCCTCGACAGGGTCATACTTATATGCCGTCGTGAAGGCTTCCAGATTCCCCAGTTGACTGCTGGCAAGCTTTCCCCTATCCAGCGGATGGTCTACGATATACTCCCTCATTTTCCTGCGCAGGAGATTCCTGTAGTAATTTCCCGCGATGAGTCGCAGCACCTTCTCATCTTCTTTTTCCGGCGATGTCCCAGGGGACGGCCGGGCAGATTTCTCCGACGATATTCCCGGAGATGACTGGGCAGATTTTCCTGGTGAAGTTGTGGAAAATAGCTTGCCAGCAGCGGCAGGGCTCACCTGCTCTTTCTCTTTGATTTCCTCATAGTGAGCGGGGAAAAGCAGCCTGCCGAATCCCTCATTCCTCCGGACTCCAATGCCCTGATCCATGAGATCCCGCATCTTCTCGACTGTCAGTGTGCCGTCAAAGGTCAGATGAAAGACACTGCCCTGTTCATACATGGTGACGGATGGGAGCTTCGCCCCAGAGGTCCGATTGTATCCCCTCACGTCTACGACAGAAGTGGCGCAATAGGCAATCTTCAGGTTTGAGACGCCCATTTCCCGCTCCAGTTCCGGCAGCGCGATCCCGCAGTATTCCCCGTTCTCATCCCGCATCACGGTGTGGGAGAGCAGAATCAGATAACAGGATCCCGTCAAATTCTCTTTCTGCATGAAATCATGCGCGGGCAGCTCATTGGTCTCGGATATTTCTAGAACCTGACATTTGCCAAATCCGGAAGAGCGGGCATTGCCCAGAATCACCGTGCCGGAAAGCACTTGCCTGATCTTTTCTTTTAGCTGTGGACAATCCACCGCGATATAACCGCCAAAGAGTGTTCCTGCTTTCATATACTCGCTGCGAAATACTTTCTGACCATTGATCTGGATTTTCATATCGGACCCGGTTTCCACACCGCAGTAACGGATGCTATCTCCCTCCAGCCTGGCAAATCGTCCCAGATCCGCTCTCTTAAATCCGTCTGTGAACGAGCCGTTCACCACCACGTTCTCAATCTTCCCCTTTGACACTTTGCTCTCGTAAAATCCTTTGGGGGAGGGAAGCGTCTCCTGCCCGTGAAGCAGTGGGTACGCGTTCAAATACCGCACTTGATTGGAAAATAGCCGCTGCTTGATCTCTTCAAAATCCGGAGCCTTCGCCAGAGTACTTACAATCAAGCCGCGCACGGCAGAGCCTGGAATATAGCGCAGGGAATTGGTCTGACCACTCTGACTGCTGCTGTCGTCCGCAATGCGAAGCGGCTCTATGTTTTTCAAAACATACCGCAAATATTCGCTCATCTTCCGTCACCTCCCTCTTCCACCGTGATCCGGACATTCCCGAATCCGCGGTTGCGCATCGTTCCGATCCATTTGATCAGGGAGAAGACCTCCCTGACCAGTTCCTTATCTTCCTCCCGACAAGTGACGTCACTGTAGAAATACAGTCCCCGATTGACACAGCGGTAGGTGCGAAGACTTTTTCGCGCTGCGATCCCGGTATCTTCGATGCGGGTGAACGTCCGCAGGTGGGTCAGGGCATCCCGGATCTCCTCCTTCACCCCCTGGATCTGGCCATTTTCCTCCCGGATCTTTTCTTTCTCATCCTGGATCTGCCCGTTTCCCCCTTGGCTCTTTTCTTTTTCCTCCCGGATCTCTCTCAGCATCATTTCCTTCACATGCGCAGACAGCGTGAAATCTGAAAAGACCAGCTTTCCATCCTGTATCACATCGCTGTCTCCCGTCTCGCCGAGAAGATCCGCTATTTTTTTCTGGATGATGTTCTCTCTCTGCTCACCCTCCATCGTCCAGTGGAGATACCGATCCAGCTCCTCCCGGAAGATTCCCTTCATGGTTCCTCCCTTGTAGTAGGGAAACCCGTAATGATCGAGCAGAACGGTTCGATCCTCTCCGCCCGGTATGCTGATCCCGTTTCCGAAGATCGCATCCGACAATAATTCCATTTTTACTTTCAAGTCCGTGCCCTCCTGTTATTCCCGAAATGGCAGATAATTGTCCATCATCTCAATCGCGTCAAAGACCAGCGACCTGGTGATCCCGTCCGCGCCATTGCGATAGAGGCTTCGCTCCAAGCCATGACCGGATCCGACCTTCGTATAATCTACATCCACATAGACCCCCTGATAGGCATCCAGCATGAGATCTTCCAACTTATTGAATTTCAAATAGTAGTCGACTGCCTTCTCGCCCCTCTTCAGTTCTGTCCGCAGCCCTTTGAGCTTTCCCCTGGCGTACTCAATTTCCTGGGATTGGATCTTGGTGATCAGCTTTTTGAACTTCTGATACTGCCGGAACGGCTCTTTCCTCAAAATATCCTTCGGCGCATCTACAATGTAGGGCCGAAGCTCCAGCGTTCCATTCTCTCCAAAGGCATATTCCTGCCGGATCTCCTGTATCGTATCTTTCAATTCTCCGTACTCGATATGCCAGTCAATGCAGGAAACCTCCTCGCCCGTGCCGTTACTGCTCAGGCTCGCGCCGAATCTCTTCGCGTTGCTGCACAGCATTTCCGCCAATTCATACGCCCGGTAAAACGGGTATTTCAGGTGCACAATCGAGACACCGGCACAGGCGGCGTAGGACTGATGATCAAAGGCATTTTCCTGCTTCCTCAGCGCTTTCAAAAATGACACAGCGCTTTCTATACCGATTCTTCCCTCTGACACATAGCAGACATCATCTCCCGCTCCGATGATCTTTCTGACAGGGAAATAATTGTTCTTAAGATCCAGTTTTTCCCCCACGTCTTCCCTCAGATTCCAGTCGATTTCCTGACACATGACCTGGTAAGCGGCTTTGAAATCGGCATCCACAGATTCACTGAAGGCGCGAATTTTCGTCTTGAATTCTTCCCAGCTGCTATGCCTGCAGGAATCGTACACGTTTGCCACGCGAGTCCCCATGGCGTTCCCATCAATATGGACGACCGCGATGAAATTCACCTCTTCTTTTGTCCCGCCCAGATCCTCGAACTGAAACACCTCCCGATATCCATCTGGTACTGTCCTCTATCCGCCGGAATATCCTATCAGATCTTTACTTTTCCCAGTAAGAGAGC
>CAZROZ010000219.1:0-3519 GCA_964601745.1 uncultured Lachnospiraceae bacterium
GGTTTAGCGTCGCTAATGTCCATGCGGATTGGCCTGCGAGCAGTCCAACCGCCTGTCCATTGCGACTGGGCTTTCAAAGTAAGTCCAACAATAGGAATCAAAGTTGGATTTAGTCTGAAAGAAGTTTCTATATGGGAGAATCGTCCCAAGGGAAATGAAGTAGTAGCCACCAATCTTCGAATCACGACATCTTTTACTAACTGGAGGCCGCTGTGGCGCAACCACACAAAGTGAATCAGAACGCCACAAATTGTATCACACAGAAAGCAGCGTAGATACACAGGAGGAGAATGCCCTGGATCCGCGACAATTTCCCTCGTATAAGCGCCGGAACAGTCAGCAAAATCATCACCAGGAACATGACCGGAATGTCCATGACCAGACTGGCGTTATGCCCTGCGATCTGTGCCGTATTCGGTATCGCGAAAGGCGCCAGTGTCACAGAGACGCCGGAGACCAGGACAAGGTTGAATAAATTGGCACCGATGACATTGCCCAGAGACAGGGCTCCGTGTCCCTTGATCAGAGAGGTAATGGCGGTGACGAGTTCCGGCAGGGAGGTCCCTAAAGCCACAAAAGTGAGCGCGATTACAGTTTCCGGCACGCCCAATCCCCGGGCGATAATGGTACCGTTGTCTACTAGGAGATTCGCACCCACGGCGATCGCTGCCGCGCCCAGGACAAGCAGGATGAGATAACGCCACATGGGAAGTGTATCTTCTGCTTCTTCTGCCGATTCGGGGGGATTCTTGGATCCTTTCATCTGTATCACCGTGATCACCATGTAGATCACAAACATAGACAATAGCACGATGCCAATCGGACGGCTGAAATATCCGGAGGTGTAGGCGACGATAGAATAAAACACAGCGGCGATGAAGAAGAAAATCACTGGCGTGCGCAGTGCCTTTTTATCGACCGTGCCGGGTCTCACCGCTACAGTGAGTGCCGCGATCAGGGAAGTATTACATATGACGGAGCCTATCGCATTTCCATAGGCAATGGATCCGATCCCCTTCAGGGCGGATGTGGTAGAGACCATGACCTCCGGCAGAGTCGTTCCTATGGAGACGACGGTAGCACCTATGAGCAGCTCCGGAAGATGAAATTTCCGCGCGATGCCGGTGGCGCCGTCCACGAACCAGTCCCCTCCTTTGATCAGCAAGAGAAGTCCTAAGGCAAAAAGTAAAACTGCTGCAAACATTTTTTTCTCCTATCCAATTTCATAATATCGATGACAAAGAAAACAGGATGACCCTTTACATCCGTTGGATTGATATCCACACGGCAGGAGATGATACATTGTCGAGAGTATTAATTCAAGTAGAATTTTGTGTACTCACACCGTATATTTGGCTAGAAATGGGATGTGATCAAGCAGGGGGTTCCAGCCAGAATTTAATTGCTTTTTCAATCCAGCCCTGGGCACAGGTGCCTGTTCCAGGTCTGACTCCATGTCCCACTCCCGGGAAAATATCGTAGGACCCGGGAACACAGGCGCTTTTAAGGCAGTCACCATCTGCTTTGTACCTCCGTCTCAGTCATTGAATGTCGTGTCCGGATCCAGCGGGTACACGGGACGAGTGATATTGTGATAGGGCAGAAGACTGTAATCCGCGGTGTGAATGCCCGGCGGATTGGTCGCGATAATCGCCTTGGCGCGGGGCGCGAAATAAGCCCGGAAATGGTTGGTGGATTTCACGCAGACGATCTCATATTCATTGACATCCGCACCGGTCATCAGGAATGGCCTGTCATCCAGCGTCTGCCCCGCCAGATGGGCAGCTACCACCACTTCCACCTGCCCGATCCGCAGACGCGCGGTCTTGCCGAATTCATACTTGGCACCATACATCATGGGAGAAAGGCAGGTCCCGGTGCCGTCACTGAGGTTGCAAACCACTGCGTCATGGATCTCAATGGGTGCGCCGTGAATCTGATCCGTCTTTCCACCCAGCAGGCCGGAGACCTTGCCGCCTACGCCGGCTTCATGGGCTTTTAAAGCCATTTCTGGATCGTAGATGTAGCCCAGAATTGATTTTGGCCGATCTCTGCGAATCAATTCCTGCAGCAGCCAGGTGCCGTCACAGGGACAGCCGCCGCCGGGATTGTCCGAGGCCTCATTGATGACGACATATCCCTTTCCGGGTTTCTTTAATTCCTCTTCCGCCCGGTCAATGGCCTGCGCTGGACTGAGGCACTCCACGTCCAGTTCGTGGCGGTGATCCCAGATCCAGTGGGCCAGTTCCTCCGCTGCCGCGTGGGCATCTTGTCCCTGCTCCGCGACCACCACGGCGGAAGCACCCGCGCAGGGCACATCCGAGTACGGGAATCCGTGAAAATAGGTGGCATCGATCAGGTTATGCTCTTTCGCGTACGCCGCCACATGCTCTTTGAATGCTTTCATGGGCATTTCAGCGGTATTGGCATTGCAGCAATTGGTAAACAGGGGGATGTGAACCACCGCGGTCTGTGGATGGCTCTCGCCCTTGATAATCCGGATCAGCGTCTTCATAGCCAGGTAACCCGCATCCGCCATATCCGTGTGCGGGTACTCTTTCAGACCAAAGAGGCCGTTGGACAGCCTCACCATGTCATCCGTCACATTGGCGTGGAGATCCAGGGATACCGTAATGGGCATATCGTCTCCGACCACCTCCCGGACTTTCGTGAGGGTGTAGGCCTCCAGATCGTCAATGCCTTCCGCCGCGCCCGCGCCGTGCAGCCCCAGGCAGATGCCGTCCGCCTCATCCTTGTGCTCCTTGATGTGGCGCAGCAAAATCTCCATCACATAGTCCACGGCATCTTTTTGAATCAGCGGGCCTGCCCCCATGAGATTGATGGTGGGGATTACCTCGGCCCCCTCTTCTTTCGCCGCCTTTAGCATGCCCCCGATATAATAGCCGGGCACGTTTTCAAAGTAGCGAATCACATCTTGCCCTTCCGCCCATCCGCCCGGTGCCCAGCGCTCAAAGGTACCAAGTTCAGAGGAAAAGGTGTTGGTCTCATTACCCAACACGCCAAAGATAATTTTCATGATTGTACTTCCTTTCTTTTTATGGAGACCGTTCGTTATTGCGATTGAGGAAAGAGTACCATACAAGGTATGCAGGCGCAAGGGAAACTTTCCCCGAGGCAAAGCCTTCGTCGAGGTTTGCGCCAGGATCCGGGTCCTATAGTAAACGACATTAAGCGTCTCACTTTGAACTGTCCATGTATCTATAGATTAATCGATTTTCAGAAAGAATCAAAGGAAATCGATTGTTTTGTTACGACACTTGAGAGTGGAAAGTTCTTTATTTCTTTGTAAAAAAGTAACCTTTCCGCGTGATTTTATGGTATTCTTGCATCAGCCATAGTAAGAAAAGATATCAAACCACCAGAAGGAAGTCTTCACGATCCACCTATGGAAACATCAACATGAAGGAAAGCCCACGATGAGAAACGAGGATGATGGCCCACGGTGAGAAACGAGGATGATGGCCCACGGTGAGAAACGAGGATGATGGCCCACGGTGA
>CAZROZ010000220.1:0-3518 GCA_964601745.1 uncultured Lachnospiraceae bacterium
GGCCGCACTCGCCTATGGCCTTGACAATGAAAAAGAGCAGAAGATCATGGTGTACGACCTGGGCGGCGGCACCTTCGATGTCTCCATCATCGAGATCGGCGACGGCGTCATCGAAGTGCTGGCCACCTCCGGTGACAATCACCTGGGCGGCGATGACTTTGATGAGCGAGTCACCCAGTACATGATCGATGAATTCAAGAAGATGGAAGGCATTGATCTGGGGCAGGATAAGATGGCGTTGCAGCGGTTGAAAGAGGCTGCTGAGAAGGCCAAGAAGGAGCTCTCTTCCTCCACCACCACCAATATCAATCTGCCGTTCATCACCGCGACTTCTGATGGGCCCAAGCATTTCGACATGAATCTGACAAGAGCCAAATTCGAGGAATTGATTCATGATTTGATTGAGAGGACCACGCTGCCTGTGCAGAACGCACTGCGGGATGCGGGCATCATGGCTTCCGATCTGGGCAGGGTGCTCCTGGTGGGCGGTTCCACCAGAGTGCCGGCTGTTCAGGAGAAGGTGAAAGCCTTGACGGGACACGAACCCAGCAAGACACTGAATCCGGATGAGTGTGTGGCCATCGGCGCCTCCATTCAAGGCGGAAAATTAGGCGGAGATAAAGGCGCAGGCGATATCCTGCTGCTGGATGTGACACCGCTTTCCCTCTCCATTGAGACCATGGGCGGCATCGCGACTCGTCTGATTGAGCGCAATACCACCATCCCCACCAAGAAGAGCCAGATTTTCTCCACCGCGGCGGACAACCAGAGTGCAGTGGATATCAATGTGGTCCAAGGCGAGCGGCAATTTGCCCGGGATAATAAATCTCTTGGACAGTTCCGTCTGGACGGGATCCCGCCGGCGAGAAGAGGTGTGCCGCAGATTGAAGTGACCTTTGATATTGATGCCAATGGTATCGTGAATGTCTCCGCCAAGGATTTGGGCACTGGCAGGGAGCAGCATATCACCATTACCGCCGGTTCTAATATGTCTGAGGACGACATCAACCGGGCAGTGCGGGAGGCCGCTGAATTTGAGGCCCAGGATAAGAAGCGCAAGGAAGCCATTGACACCAGGAATGAGGCGGATTCTATCGTCTTCCAGACAGAAAAAGCGCTGGAGGAAGTAGGAGACAAGATTGATCCCTCTGACAAAGCCGCTGTGCAGGCCGATCTGGATCATTTGAAAGATCTGGTGCAAAAGTCCAATCCGGATAATATGTCAGAAGCTGAAGTGACGGATATCAAGGCAGCCAGAGAGAAATTGATGGAGAGTGCCCAGAAGCTCTTCCAGAAAGTATACGAGCAGGCGCAGGCTTCCTCTGGTCCGCAGCAGGCGGGTCCAGGGCCGAATCCGTCCGGCAGCAGCCAGAGCGGTTCCGGTCCCGATGACGATGTGGTGGACGGAGATTATCGGGAAGTCTAAGGGCGAGCCAGTCAAAGACAGAGATTACCTAAGTGAATTTGCGGACAATGCGAGTGAATCAGGCAGAGGAGGAAGTGATCCCTCCTCTGCTTTGTGGTAAATCCCCATGCCTCACGTGTGGGGCAACACCATGAATGAAAGCCCACGGATTGCTCCGCTGCGATAGGCGAAGGGGATGGCTTCCCGTCATTTCTGATCAAGATAGAGGGAAACTCCTTGTCTGAGAGATATGAGCAGACAGGAGGAAAATCAATGAGAGTAGGGAGAAAAAATGGCAGACAAAAGGGATTATTATGAGGTTTTGGGCGTGGACCGCAATGCGTCGGACAGCGATCTGAAAAGGGCATACCGCACACTGGCAAAGAAATATCATCCGGACATGAATCCGGGAGATAAAGAGGCCGAGGCAAAATTCAAGGAAGCATCGGAGGCTTATGCGGTCTTGTCGGATCCAGAGAAACGAAAACAATATGATCAGTTCGGACATGCCGCATTCTCCCAGGACGGCGCAGGCGGCGCGGGTGGCTTTGACTTCAGCGGGATGGATTTCGGAGATATTTTCAGCGATCTGTTCGGCGGCAGCGGCTTTGATTTCTTTGGCGGCAGCCGTGGCGGCGGCAGATCCGGTCCCACCAGAGGCGCGAATCTGCGCACCAGTGTGAGAGTGTCTTTTGAAGAGGCAATCTTCGGCACGGAGAAAGAGCTGGATTTGACGCTGAAAGACACCTGCGAGCACTGTCACGGCACCGGTGCGAAGCCGGGTACCTCTCCTATCACCTGCCCGAAATGCGGCGGGAAAGGCCAGGTGGTCATGACCCAGCAGTCCATGTTCGGCATGGTTCGGAATGTGACGACCTGTCCGGATTGTCACGGCACTGGACAGATCATCAAGGAAAAATGCCCGTACTGCTATGGATCCGGTTATACAAGCAGCCGGAAGAAAATCCAGGTTTCCATTCCCGCCGGCATCGACAATGGACAGAGTCTCCGCATCCGCAGCAAGGGGGAACCCGGCACCAATGGCGGGGAACGGGGCGATCTGCTGGTCGAGGTACTGGTGGACCGGCATCCGATCTTTCAACGGCAGGATATGGATCTCTATTCCACGGCACCCATCACCTTTGCCCAGGCAGCACTGGGCAGCGATGTGCGGATCCACACCATCGACGGTGATGTGATGTATACGATAAAACCCGGCACCCAGACGGATACCAGGATCCGATTGAAGGGCAAGGGCGTGCCTTCCCTGCGGAATAAATCCATCCGGGGCGATCACTATGTGACGCTGGTGGTCTCGGTGCCGACCAAGATGAATCGGGAACAGCAGGATTTACTGAGAGAATATGACGCGGCGATGGGTGGTTCCCTGGATGGTCAGGATGAGGGCGGCATCGGAAAAAGAAGGAAAAAGAGGTGAGCGTGCGCTTTTCCCGAGAAGAAGGGATTTGCGCACTTTGCGATGGAATGGAATAAATTTTCCGTTTTCACCACCGCTGAGGCGGAGGATTTTGTGTGCGCCGCTTTGACGGAGCAGGGCATAGACGAGGTGGAAATATCGGACCAGCAACCGATCACGGAAGAAGAGAAAAGAGAAATGTTCATCGATTTCCTGCCGGAAGTGGATGAGCGGGACCACGGCGCGGTTGTCTCTTTCTACCTGCCGGTGGGGGAGGAAAAAAGAGCAGAAGAGGTGCTTTCCGGGTTGAGGGAGGCTCTCGCTGATTTGTCGCAGTTCGTCGATGTGGGATCAGGCGAAATCACGTGCTCGAAAACCCAGGAAGAGGACTGGATCAACAATTGGAAGGCATTTTTTAAGCCGTTCTGGGTGGACGAGGGAATCTTGATCAAGCCCAGTTGGGAAGAGATCGGGGAGGAAGAGAGAAAAAAAGCCTCCTTTGTCATTGAGCTGGATCCAGGAACGGCGTTTGGCACCGGCGCCCATGAGACGACCAGGCTCTGCATTCGGGCAATGCGGCGCTATTTGAAACCCGGTGATTCTCTGCTGGACGCAGGCTGCGGCAGCGGTATCTTGAGTATTGTGGGGAGAAAACTCGGTGCGGGACATGTTGTGGGGGTAGATATTGATTCTCAT
>CAZROZ010000221.1:0-3506 GCA_964601745.1 uncultured Lachnospiraceae bacterium
TCAGATCCAGATACATTGCCGCCACAAAACCGGGATGCCATTGTATTTTCCTGTATTTCATAGATCCTCCTGCTCTTTGTCAGCACCTCCATTGTCTCGTCTGTCAGCGCCTCATTGTCTTTTGCCTCGTTCTGTCGAAATCAGGAGCTTCCTGATTCTCCGTGTGACTGCGGTTCATGCGCATTGTCTCCCACACATCTGCAGTGCAGATAGGATCCCGCAGTTTGATGTTCACGATTCCACGAAACGTGCTGTGCTACCGCTTGCATTCGCAAAGTGAATCTTCACTCCTATCATTGAGCTTGTGTCGTGTTTCCGCTTCGATTCATGAAGCGCTTTTATTATACTCTATCCACAAGATGTCATGCAACAGGTTTTATCTCCATAATAATGGGATTTAAGAAAAGTGCTTTAGACCTTATAGCAGAATTGATCTCCCCATAAAAAAAGATCCGAGGTGTTTTCTTCGGATCCTATGAGTTTAACTTTCATATCTTAATCGATACCCTCACGATTATGAGCCCAAATTCATTTCTTCTATATAGTATTGTGTGAATCTCTCATTTCCCGCTAGCGCCACTTCCACCGCATTCTTTCGCAGCATGGCAGCCAGATCTCGTCCCGTTTTCGTCTCCAGGAGCCTCCCATAAAACACTGCTCCCGCCAGAGAAGCGTTCCCCAGGGAGAGCACCCGATCTTTGCCGATTTTTTCTGAAAGAAGGCCCACCGCTGCAGCCGCATCAAAATCCAGTGAAAAACCAAACCCTCCAGCCAGATATAAGTGCTGCAATCGTTCCTCTGAGACACCGCCTGCTTCGCATATCATTCTGGCGGCCGCCCGGATCGCACCCTTTGCCATCTGAAAAGCCCGGATATCCTGCTGCGTCAACCGAATCTCTTTCCCCTGGGGCGCACTAACGGAAATTTGATTCTGCGAAGCACTTGCGGAAGGCACACCATCTGAATCGCTGTTTTTCCCCTTCTGGAAAAATGCCTGTGGACTAGTCTCTTTGTCTGCCCCGATTTGATCGGTTTCCTGACCCTTTGGCGTCAGCAGATACCCCTTTGAAAAATATGGTTCCCGCAGTAGACCGGTCTCATCGCAAATATCCAATTCCCGCAGGGAGGCAACGATCTCCACCAGTCCAGTCCCGCAGATGCCGATGGCCGGTCGATTCCCAATTGTTTTGATCTGAATCCCGCCACCCTTCACATCCGCCCCGCAGATCGCGCCCGGAACACTGCCCACACCGCACGAGATCCCTCCTCCCTCAAAGGCTGGTCCCGCCGAAGCGGATGCCAGGTATAATTTCTCCCCATTCCACAGCGCACACTCTCCGTTGGTGCCCAGGTCCAGATAGAGAAATGGCGGCGGTGTCTCCTTGGCAAAAAGTGGCAGCAGTCCACTCAGAATGTCAGCGCCCACAAAAGCGGAAAATCCGGGAAGTGTCACAACCTTGGCATTGCATTCCGGCACACCAAAAAGATCCCCGGCGTCCCCCTTTTCCTCTTCCAGCGTTTCCGGCGTAAAAGGAAAACCTGCAAGGCCCTCACAGGAATGTCCCCAGAAAAGGTGCAGCATCACCGTATTGCCTGCGATCACAATATGGGAAATCTGTGCGGCGCTGACGTCTGCCTCGGCCAATAACTGCCTCATTCCCTCTCTCATGGCAATCCGAACCAGACGTGTCATCACCTCACCCTGCCCGGATAAAGCCGCGCTGATCCTAGAAATCACATCGGCACCGAAGCTTTTCTGGGGGTTGTCTCCGGACCAGGTGCCGTATGTACATCCGCTCTCTAATCCCACCAATTCCATGGCCAGGGTCGTAGTGCCCAGATCTACCGCGATCAGACAGCTCTCCCCCGGAATGTTCCCCTCCCTTTCTCGCTCCGGGGAAAGAGGAGCCCACCGATATCTCGTCACCGCGTCATAGGCAAGCTCTGGGATCCGTACGACTTCCTCGCCTTGTGGTTCATATTGACATGCCAGCACCGGACCGATGCCGTCAATCTCCACAGCACATTTCCCGCAGACTCCTCTCCCGCCGCATGGCGCAGAAAGGGGGATCCCCGCCTGCCGCAGTATGGCGAGCAGGGACCCTTCTGTCTTTTGCAGTTGTAATTTCTTTTCGCCGTGTAAGATCCACATGTTATTCTCCTTGCAAGACCCACATGTTGTTCTCCAATCTGTAAACGGTTCTCCTTTAAAGACTGGTACGGGCCTTATGCTTCCTGTGCCTCCGCCACCAGCTCGCCGTTCTTCAGCGAAATCACGATCACATCGCCGCTCTTTACCTTATCCTCCAGAATCAACCGGGCAGACAGTGTCTCTACGTGCTTTTGCAGGAACCGCTTGAGGGGTCTCGCGCCGTAGGTCGGGTCATAAGCCTGCTGGGCGATCCATTCCTTCGCCTCCGGTTCCACCCGCAGGGACAATTCCTTTTCCGCCAGGAGTTTATTGATCCCGGCGATCTGCAGATCCAGGATATGCAGAATGTTGTCCTGCGTCAATGGTTTGAAGAGAATAATTTCATCTAACCGGTTCAAAAATTCCGGTTTGAACGCGCTGTGCAGCTGCCGCATGACCTGCTCCCGGCACTCGTCGGTGATCTCCCCGTCCTTTTCCAGCGTCTCCAGCAGAGCCGAGGAGCCCAGATTGGACGTCAGAATCAAAATCGTATTCTTAAAGTCCACTGTCCTGCCCTGGGAATCGGTAATCCGCCCGTCGTCCAGCACCTGCAGCAGCACATGAAATACATCCGGATGCGCCTTTTCCACCTCATCAAATAGCACCACCGAATAGGGATGTCGACGCACCGCCTCCGTCAGCTGTCCGCCTTCCTCATAACCCACATAACCGGGAGGCGCTCCGATCAGCCGGGACACCGAATGTTTCTCCATGTATTCGCTCATATCGATGCGAACCAGATTGTTCTCATCGTCAAATAAGCTTTCTGCAAGGGATTTTGCAAGTTCCGTCTTTCCCACACCGGTAGGCCCCAGAAACAGGAAAGAGCCGATGGGTTTGCCTGGATCCTTAATGCCTGCCTTCGATCGGAGAATGGCCTCAGAAACTTTCTCCACGCCCTCCTCCTGACCGATGACCCGCTTGTGCAGTTCGTCCGCCAGGTGAAGGGTCTTGCGCCGCTCACTCTCGTTGAGTTTTGCCACCGGAATCCCGGTCCAGCGGGAAACGATCTTGGCGATCTCCTCCTCGGTGACGCTCTCGTGGATCAAACGGTCCTCTTTGTTTCTCGTCTCCTCCTCCAATTGATCCAATTCCTTCTGGACAGCCGGCAGCTCCCCATACTGTAGCTGGGCGGCTTTCTCCAGGTCGTAGCGCTGCTGGGCATCCTGGATTTCTTTCTTTAGCTCCTCGCTTCTCTCCCGGAGCTTCCGGATTTTCTCCACCTCTTCCTTCTCCTGATCCCAGCGGGCTTTTTTCAGGGCAAAGGCATCCTTCTGCTCCGCCAGCTCCTGTTCCAATTCCGCCAAACGCTCCT
>CAZROZ010000222.1:0-3494 GCA_964601745.1 uncultured Lachnospiraceae bacterium
AATGTCCAGCATGGAACCTGCTTCTTTGATGCGTCTTGTAATCTGTATGTCCTCTCCGCTGGGGCTGGGGTCCCCGCTGGGATGATTGTGGACCAGAAAAATACTGACTGCCTCCCGCTTTAAGGCAGCCAGAAAAACCTCCCGGGGTGAGACCAGAGAGCCATTCACCGTGCCCTGTGAAATCATCTTGTCCGCGATCAGGTGATTGCGCGCGTTGCACATCCCCAAAATCAGACACTCCGTAGAGCGATGCCGCAGCTCTTCCATGTAATAATCCGCAATCTGCTGGGGACTCGTAAAGGAAGGGAGCGACGGTTGGGTCGTCCGCTGGATTCGCTTCGACAATTCGGCTACCGCTGCCAGCTGAACCGCCTTCACCGGGCCGATTCCCTCCAGGCTGGTGAGCTGCGCCAGATCCGCGTGACACAGTCCCAAAAGACCCGGGTATTGGGGAAAAAGACTCAGGATCTGTCTGGACACCTCTACCGCTGTACGTCCGCTGGTGCCGGTGCGGATGATGACCGCCAGAAGTTCCCCGTCGGTCAATGATTCGATGCCCTGACTCCACGCCTTCTCATAAGGCCTCTCCGAGACGGGCATCTCTTTTTGAGTTAAATGTTCTCGATTCATGTCTCCTCACATTTCCAGACATGAAGGATGTTGCTGCACATCATTTGAACAAAAATCCGTCTCCCATTCTAACACATCGGCAGAAAGATTACAATGTGATAAGACCACTTCTGCGCAATTTCTCCAGAGAGAGCAAGATGCCCAGTTTCGCGTGGTACCAGGTCAGTCCGCCCTGAAAATAGACGGCATAGGGCGGCTCAATGGGGGCATCAGCGCTGAGTTCGATGGAGGATCCCTGGATAAAGGCGCCCGCGGCCATGATGACATCTGAGTGATATCCGGGCATAGGCCAAGGCTCGGGGCGCACAAAACTGTCGACCGGAGCGGCCGCCTGAATTCCCTCGCAGAACGCGATCACGGCTTCTTTGCTGCCAAGTATCACGGATTGGATGATGTCGTGGCGCTCTTCCGCTCCCTTGGGGATGACGGGAAACCCCAATCTCTCATAGAGGGACGCGGCATAGATAGCGCCTTTCAATGCCCCTGCCACCACCGTCGGCGCCAGGAACAGTCCCTGAAACAGATTCTGGGTGAGCCCCAAGGTAGCCCCCACTTCCATGCCAAGTCCAGGAGCGGTCAGCCGGTAGGCACACTGTTCCACCAGGTCCGCGCGTCCCGCGATATACCCGCCGATGGGGGCTAGCCCTCCGCCGGGATTTTTAATCAGGGAGCCAACTGCCAGATCCGCGCCTGCCTGAGTGGGCTCTATCTCTTCCACAAATTCACCGTAGCAGTTGTCCACCATGCAGAGCAGGTCCGGTTTCACAGATTTGGCAAAGGAAATCAAATCCCCGATCTGCTCCACAGAGAAGGAAGGCCGGGACGCGTAGCCTTTGGAGCGCTGGATGGTCATTAATTTGACGTCCCCGGTCAGTGCCGCGGCGATGGCGGGATAATCAAAAGTCCCGTCCTCTTTTAAGTCCACCTGTTTATAGCGAATACCGTATTCCGCCAGGGAACCTTTAGACGGACGGATGCCGATAACACCCTCCAGAGTGTCGTAGGGCTTTCCGCAGGGTGAAAGCAGGGTGTCCCCCGGCCGCAGATTGGCAAATAAAGCCACAGTCAACGCGTGGGTGCCGCAGGTGAGCGACGGCCGCACCAGTGCCGATTCTGTGCCGAACACGTCGGCGTATACCCTTTCCAGCGTTTCCCGGCCGGCATCATTGTAGCCATATCCGGTAGAGGGGACAAAATGCATTTCGCTGAGGTGGTTTTTCTGCATGGCGGCAGTGACTTTCATCTGGTTGTACTCTGCCATCTCATCGATGCCACGGAAACGATCTTTGAGCGCTTCCTCCGTTTGAAGGCCAAAGGCCAGCACTTTTTTATCAATGCCAAAAGGAGCATATATGGTTTCTTGTCTTTTTAACGCTTCCATGAAAATTCCTCCCTGTGTGACGTGAAAACTACGAGCAGTCATCTCTCCCCCACGATCTTTTGTTCTCTCAGCAAAGTCAGCACCTGATCGAGCAGTGCGTTAGAATCCACCGCTTCTCCCGCACGGCACTCGTCCACATCCAGCCAGATGACCTCTCTCTCCCGGCGAAACCAGGTGAGCTGACGCTTGGCAAAGTGGCGGCTGCTCTGCTTGATTAAATTCACCGCTTTCTCAAGTGAAATTTCTCCCTGCAGGAAGGCGGTCAATTCTTTATATCCCAATCCCTGCATGGAAGTCGCGCTTGGAGAAACCCCTTCCCGCAGCAGAGACCGCACTTCTCGCAGCAGACCATGTTCCATCATGTCATCCACTCTGGCGTCAATGCGCTGATAGAGGCGCTCCCGGTCCATGGTCAGGACAAAATAGGCAAAATGATAAGGAGAACTTCTCTCCCGCTCCCGCTGATTATGGGCTGAGATGGGTTCTCCTGTCAAAATATAATATTCCAGCGCCCGGATCACCCGTTTTGTGTTGTTAGGGTGAATCGCAGCTGCTGCCAAGGGATCCGCTTGGGCCAGCCGCTGATGCAGGGTAACCGGTCCCTCTTTTGCAAGCGCAGTCTCCAGGCTGGTCCGGATCGTCCCGTCATCTTCCAACGCGGTAAAGTGTATGTCGTAAAGCAGTGCCTGAATGTAGAAGCCGGTGCCGCCCACCACCAGGGGGATCTTCCCACGGTTTAGAATATCCCTGACACAGGCGGTGGCCTCCTGCTGAAACCGCATTACATGATAGGGTTCTTCCGGTTCGCAGACATCAATGAGATGATGCGGAATGCCCTGGCGCATCTCAGGGGGAAGTTTTGCTGTCCCAATGTCCATGCGCCGATAGACCTGCATGGAATCGGCGGAGATAATTTCCCCGTCAATGGCCTTTGCCAGCGCCAGAGACAGCTCTGTCTTTCCCACCGCGGTGGGTCCCGCCAGAATGACAAGGGGAGGCTTTTGTGTCGTCCCCGTTATCGCGTCTGCCTGCATTTTGGTCTCCTTGTATGTTGTCGTCAGACGATTCGCTTAAACATTTTTTCCATGTCCTGACGGCGAATCACCGTGATCACCGGTCTGCCGTGAGGACAGTGATACGGGTTTTCACAGGATAAGAGCTGCCGGATCAAGGCATCCGCCTCTTGGAGAGAGTAGAAGTGATTTCCCTTGATGGCGGCTTTGCAGGAGAGGGAGGCCAGCTTCGCCAAAATGCTTTCCGGCGTCCGCTCTCTGTCGCCGTCTTCCTGCAGCGCATCCATCAGTTCCGGCAGCAGGTCTTCCTCTCCCATGGCCTCATAGTCCACGGGCACCGCCTGCAGCAGGTAATCCCGTCCCCCGAAGGGCACAATCTCAAACCCGAGCTGAGAGAGAAACTCTCGATAATTGAGATATGTCTCCTCCTGCAGCGAGGAAAAGGTCAATACTTTGGGCGGATAGAGCTG
>CAZROZ010000223.1:0-3488 GCA_964601745.1 uncultured Lachnospiraceae bacterium
ATCCCACTTCATTCATGCCCACCAGGCCGATGGTGGAAAAATGATTCTCAAAGGTGCCCAGATATCGCTTCGTGTAAGGATAAAGTCCCTCTTTCATCAGACGGGTGATCACCTCCCGCTTCACCTTCAGAGAACGGGCGGCGATATCCATCATCTTATCCAGCTGTTTGAAGAAAGCCTCCTCATTTCTGGCATTGTACGCGATCCGGGGCATATTGATGGTGACCACACCCACAGAACCGGTGGACTCGCCGGAGCCGAAGAAACCGCCGGTCTTCTTCCGCAGTTCTCTCAGATCCAGGCGCAGTCTGCAGCACATGGAGCGCACATCCGACGGCTCCATATCGCTGTTGATATAATTGGAGAAATACGGAGTCCCGAATTTGGCTGTCATCTCAAAGAGCAGCCGGTTATTCTCTGTGTCGGACCAGTCAAAATCTCTGGTGATGGAATAGGTGGGAATGGGATACTGGAATCCTCTCCCGTTGCAATCGCCCTCTATCATGATCTCGATGAAGGCCTTGTTCACCATATCCATTTCCTTCTTGCAGTCCTTATAGCAGAAATCCATCTCCTTGCCACCGATGATGCAAGGCAACTCAGCCAGATCAGACGGCACGGTCCAGTCCAGGGTAATATTGGAGAACGGTGCCTGAGTCCCCCAGCGGCTGGGTGTATTCACCCCGTAGATAAAGGATTGGATGCACTGCTTTACTTCCTCATAGGAGAGATTGTCCACCTTCACGAAAGGCGCCAGATAGGTATCAAAGGAAGAAAATGCCTGGGCACCAGCCCACTCATTCTGCATAATGCCGAGGAAATTCACCATCTGATTGCACAGCGTGGAGAGATGCTTGGCAGGGGCAGAGGTGATCTTGCCGGGAATGCCGCCCAATCCCTCTTTGATCAGCTGCTTCAACGACCAGCCGGCACAGTATCCGGTCAACATAGAGAGATCATGAATGTGGATATCCGCATTGCGATGGGCATCGGCAATCTCCTGGTCATAGATCTCAGAAAGCCAGTAATTGGCCGTGATCGCACCGGAATTGTGCAAGATCAAACCACCCACGGAATAGGTGACGGTGGAATTCTCCTTCACCCGCCAGTCTTCCTCCCGGACATAACTGTTGACAATCTCTTTATAGTCCAGGATAGTAGACTTCATATTCCGCATCTTCTCCCGGTTCTTCCGGTAGAGGATGTAAGCCTTCGCCACGTCGGTGTATCCGCTCTGCTCCAGCACATGCTCCACGCTGTCCTGAATGTCCTCCACACTGACAGTCTCGTCCTTCACCTTGCTCTGGAAATCCGCTGTCGTGCGCAGCGCCAGTAAATTCAAAATGTCGTGGTTATACAGCTTATTCGTGGCATTAAACGCCTTCTCTATGGCGCCGGTAATTTTCTCTATATTAAAATCAACAATCTCGCCATCCCGCTTACATACCTGAATCATAAATACCTCCTTGCCCTGTCGCAGGAAAAATCTGCTCTCCCCCTGCTGATTTCGCGCCTCTAAGATGCTCCCTCTCTCTCACCGTAAAAGGGAGACGTCGATCATTCCCTTTGCGCCTCCACCGAAACTTTCCCTTCTCTCGAACAAAGTCCGCACGAGTCACTGCGGGTTTCATTCTACCATAACAGAATCCGGTGTCAATAGAAAAATACCACATCTATTCTCTTTTTTTTCGGCAACCACAAGATATTGAGGAAAAAGGGGAACAGGGAGAGGAAACCGACGCCGCGATTTCCCTCTCTTTACGAGGATCGCAAGGCGGCAAATACCTGCTGTTTCAGCTGAGATGAGACTCTCCCCTTCACCAGAACGCCGGCGGGTTCATAGGATTCTTCCAGGATCTGTCCCTGGCTGCGCACGAGAGACAATAGTCCGCCCTGCCGGTAGGGAATGACACACTGGATCTGCACATAATCCTTGAGCAGCAGGCGCTCTGTCTCTTCCAACAGCTGAGAGAGTCCGGTTCCATCTTTGGCGCAGATACGGACGGTTTTGTCCGCTCCGGGATCTTTATATTCCAGATTTTGGTCAGCCAGATCCATTTTATTGAAGGCAGTCAGCACAGGCTTGTCTCCCGCTTTTAGTTCCTGCAGTGTCTCATAGACCACCTGCATCTGCCGGGGATAATCCGGATTGGAGGCATCCACCACATGGAGGATCAAGTCTGCGTACTGTACCTCCTCCAGGGTGCTGCGAAACGCCTCGATCAAAGTATGCGGCAACTTGGAGAGAAATCCCACCGTATCTGTGAACAGCACTTCTCTCCCACTGGGCAATTTCCTATTCCTGGTGGTGGGATCCAAGGTGGCAAACAGCTGATCCGCGGTGAGCACACTCGCCTCAGTCAACGCGTTGAGCAGGGTGGACTTGCCGGTATTGGTATACCCCACGAGAGCTACCACCGGGATCCCGGTAGTCAGCCGTTTCTGCCTGGAAACTTCCCTCGCCGAACGCACCTGGGCCAATTCCTGCTTTAATCTGGAAATCCGCTCTCTGATCACCCGCCGGTCTGTCTCCAACTTCTTCTCCCCTGGTCCCCTGGTGCCGATACCGCCGCCCAGCCTGGAGAGCGCCGTGCCCTCTCCCGTCAGTCTGGTAGCCCGATAGCGCAGCTGGGCCAGCTCCACCTGGATTTTGCCCTCTTTCGTGACAGCATGCCGGGCAAAAATATCCAGAATGACCATGGTCCGATCCAGGATCTTTACGCAGAGGGCGTCTTCCAGATTGCGCATCTGTACGGGGGACAACTCATCGTCACATACCACACCGGTGGCTCCTGTCCGTGAAATCAGGTCTTTTCCTTCCACAATCTTTCCCTTTCCCAGATAGGTGCCCGGGTGAATACACTCCCGATTCTGCAGAATCTGTCCCACCACCTCTGCTCGTGCTGTACACACCAGCTCTTCCAATTCCGCCAGTGACCGCAGTGCGGCAGCTTCCTTTTCTCTCCCCGCAACGACCGTCGCTAAGAGAAACCGCTCTTTCTCCTCTGCTGTCTGCACAAAGTCCATCGTCTGTCTTCTCCCGGTTTTCTTGTCATTTTTGATTCTGATTTTTTCTGCCGTGTAAACTTCTATGCCCCACATATGGGACACTACCATAAATAAAGGCCCACGGATTGCTCCGCTGTGCTGTCTTACGGCGAAAGGTGCCTACTCTGCGCTCTCCCCCTTCACCCTGGTGGAGAGGAAAATCAATTCGTGCTGCATTTTCTCATCACTTGGGAAAAGTGCGGCATACTCCTTTGCCGTCTCATAGGCACCTTCATAGTCACACGCTTCCTCCAGAAGGGAAACCTTATTCCAGAGAAAATATGCCGCTGTCTCCTGTCCCTTTTCCCCTTCATCCTTGGCGAAAGCATAACCCATATCACACAGAGACAGTGCATTTTCCGTATCATTGATCTGCAGACAGCAGACAACCAGCCGCTGATAAATCTTTGAGACAGGGGCTCCCTCCATAGTGAGAGCCT
>CAZROZ010000224.1:0-3450 GCA_964601745.1 uncultured Lachnospiraceae bacterium
GAGCACTTGACTTTTAATCAAGGTGTCCGGGGTTCGAGTCCCCGATGTCTCACATCAGCTCTGAATTCGGAGTTTCCGGTTCAGAGCTTTTTTTGACGGGTTCATTCCCAAGGTAGCGGGTAAATTCCAAAGTAAGTCCAGGTAGCGGTTGGCAGGACGGAAGGAAACTTTTGCAAAATAAGACAGAAGGGTTGACACGATCTCCAATTGTCATTCGGGCGGTGGATTTTTTGCGAAGAAATTGTTGTTGACTTTCCCTGCTCTCTTCGTTATACTGCCGCTAAAGACGCAGATGAGGAGGAGTACCTGCCGCCTGGCGCACAGAGAGCTGTCGGAGGATGCGAGACAGTGGAAGGAACGCGGGGAACTGTCCTCGGAGTCGCAGTTCGAAATCTTCGGAGAGTAGGGCTCGCCGGCATCCCGCCGTTAGTGGGAGGGGTATAAGGAATTTCCCGTACCTGTGAGAGAGCATGACAGACATGAATTAGAGTGGTACCGCGAGGGTTTGCCTTCGTCTCTAAATGAGGCGGAGGTTTTTTTATGCGCAGATCCGCAAAATCCGCACAAGGAATTGTGCTGTACAACATGCTTGCACGGCATACCTTGCCGTATCGTCTGCCTGTTCTTCTAGCACACAAAATTATAGTACAAAAGCCGTCGCTGACGACACAGCAAAGAGAGGAGATTGAAAATGAAAGGCTTTGAGAAGTATCAAAAGAAGTATTTTATGCCGCCGGAACCCTGCTATGACTGGGTGACGAGAGATTCCCTGGACCATGCGCCGATCTGGTGCAGCGTGGACCTGCGGGACGGTAATCAAGCGCTGGTGGAGCCCATGAGTCTGCAGGAAAAGCTGGAATTTTATCAGCTGCTGATCGATGTGGGCTTTAAGGAAATCGAAGTGGGATTTCCTGCCGCCTCCGAGACAGAATATGAATTCATGCGGACTTTAGTCGAGAAAAAAATGATTCCGGACGATGTGACGGTACAGGTATTGACTCAGGCGAGAGAACATATCATCCGCAAAACTTTTGAAGCGGTGAAAGGTGCCCCTCATGCCGTGGTGCATTTGTATAATTCCACTTCTGTAGCCCAGCGGGAGCAGGTGTTTCATAAATCAAAAGAAGAAATCAAGCAGTTGGCTGTGGATGGCGCGAAATTGCTTCTGTCCCTGGCGGAGGAAGACGGCGGCAACATCGATTTTGAGTACAGCCCGGAAAGTTTCCCCGGGACGGAAGTGGACTATGCGCTGGATGTGTGCAACAGTGTGCTGGATGTGTGGAAACCGGACGGCAGCCGCAAGATTATTATCAATATTCCCACTACGGTGGAAATCGCTATGCCCCACGTTTTCGCCAGTCAGGTGGAATACATCAGCAAACATTTAAAGTACAGGGACCACGTGGTGCTCTCACTGCACCCCCACAATGACAGAGGAAGCGGGGTCTCTGATGCGGAGCTGGGACTGCTGGCAGGCGCTGACCGGATCGAGGGGACGCTCTTTGGCAACGGGGAGAGGACCGGTAACGTGGACATTATCACGTTGGCCATGAATCTTTATTCTCATGGCGTGGATCCGCATCTGGATTTTAGTCAGATGCCCAGGATCTGTGAGATCTATGAGAAATTGACAGGCCTTTGTGTCTCCCCAAGACAGCCGTATGCCGGCGCTTTGGTCTTTACCGCTTTTTCCGGGTCCCATCAGGATGCGATCTCCAAGGGGATGGCTTGGCGGGAATCTCATCAGACCCAGGATTGGGATGTTCCTTATTTGCCCATTGATCCCAAGGATGTGGGACGGGAATATGAATCTGATGTGATTCGCATCAATTCCCAGTCCGGCAAAGGCGGCGTCAGCTATGTGCTGAAACAATCCTTTGGGATTTCACTGCCGGATCAGATGCGGGAGGAAGTGGGGTATCTGGTGAAATCCGTGTCTGACCACGCCCACAAGGAACTTTCCCCGGAAGAGATTCATCAGATTTTCCTGGAAAATTACGAGAAGCGGGACGGACGGTTCACTGTGCTGGAGAGCCACTACAGGCAGGTAAAGGGCGGCATCGAGACCGATGTCACCATTCGGGAAAAGGGAGAGATCAAGGTGATTTCCGGCGCTGGCAATGGACGGCTGGATGCGGTGAGCAACGCGATCAAGAATTATTTCAAATTTGATTATGTGCTGAGCAAGTATGAACAACAGGCATTGACCAGCGGATCTTCCTCCAAGGCAATGTCCTATGTGGCGATCACGGTGAACGAAAAACAGATCTGGGGCGTCGGCATTCACGAGGATATCATCACTTCCTCCATTTATGCGCTCTGCTCTGCACTCAACCGGATGGAAGCAGAATAAGGGGAAACCGATTGGTTGCGATTCGCAGCGGATTTACTACAGGTACGAAAAATAAGCTACTTTTGCACACGGATTGTTCCTTGCAAGAAGGGAGGAAATCCCGTATACTGATGGGAGCGCCATCCGAATAGGGCGGCGTTCCAGTTACAGTCGTCAGTTGCTTTGCTGCGATGAAAATACAGTTGGCAGTTGCTTTGCTGCGATGAAGATACAGTTGGCAGTTGCTCTGTTGCGATGAAAATAAGCGGACGACGAGACAGAAAGACAGCTCAGGAAGGCTGTTCTAGAATTGGAAGGAACAGATGTTTTTGGGAAAGGAGTTTGACATGGCTGATTTAAAAGGAAGTAGGACAGAGGCAAATCTGCAGGCTGCCTTCGCAGGCGAATCTCAGGCGCGGAATAAGTATACGTATTATGCCTCCAAGGCACGCAAAGACGGATATGTGCAGATTGCGGAGATTTTTGAGGAGACGGCGGCCAACGAAAAGGAACACGCGAAGATCTGGTTTAAACTGCTGCATGAAGGTATTGGTTCCACCCCGGATAACCTGCGGGACGCGGCGGCAGGGGAACATCAAGAATGGACCGAGATGTACGCTGAATTTGCTAAAGAGGCGAGAGAAGAGGGCTTTGACGAAATCGCGGCACTCTTTGAGGGCGTGGCGGCCATTGAAAAGGAACACGAAGAGCGCTATTTGAAGTTGCTGGACAATATCGAGAAGGGCATTGTCTTCTCCCGGGACGGCGATAAGATCTGGAAATGCGGTAACTGCGGTCATATTGTCATCGCCAAGGAGGCACCCGAGGTCTGTCCGGTATGTGCTCATCCAAGAGCCTATTTTGCCATAAAGGCGGAAAATTATTGAGCTTTTACGGAATCTGCGTTGTAGTGCAGGCAATAATAAAGGTGCGTGACTGATCCGCTTTTGATCCGTGTAATCAGCGTTGCGCTATCATTGGCACTATCTTTTGTGAGATTGATTTTAATACAGCTTTTCAGTTCAACATGCCCCGGGTTTTTGCTTGTGTGAGGTAAAGTAGTAATAGAAGTGCAAAAAATTTTGCCGTTCCCTATCCGGCGTCACATTACGCCGGAT
>CAZROZ010000225.1:0-3401 GCA_964601745.1 uncultured Lachnospiraceae bacterium
CCTCGTCAAAGGCATCCAGTTCCTGCCCGTTCAGCTCATAGGTGAATTCCTCCGGCCATGGATCCTCCTTCTTCTCTCTGGTACGGAAAACCCGGTAAGAGAGCGTGATTTGCTGCTCATCCCTGCCACCGCCCTTTTCTGACGGTTTCAGATAGCCGAGACCGGGGTACTCCTCTCGAATCACGATAGTAGCGGTCCCGGAATAGGTCTGACTCGTGTCTGTCTCCTCGAACTTCAGCTGCTCTTTGCTGCTCCAGGGATGAACGATGAAACTGACTTCCTCTCCGAATATAGTAGCGGTGGCCTCCTCCGGATCAATGGAGTCCACCGGAGAGCCATCGTCTATCGTTCCAGAAGCAGAAAAAGTGGCCGCCAGCTCCCCATCTCCCTGGGGCGTGCCCGGATCTGCGTCGATCCCTCCTTCGGCATCCTGCTTCAAAACGTCCAGTTGGATTGTTGGCAGCAGGATCTCAACTTCCTCCTCCTTAATCTCTGTGTGCGTAGTGCGAAACGCAAAAAACTGAGGTCCTACCGGCGCGAATTGGCAGGGCATCTGGTACTGCTGGTGAGCGCCATCTGTCGCGGCTAGGTATTCTGTCACCTTTCCCTCTACCGCCTCTTCGTTCTTGCTTTTCCGCAGTTCTATGACATACACTTCCGTGGAATCTGCCGGCAGTTCCACTTTCAAACTCTTTTTCTCGTGGGTAAAGGTAGCTCCTCCCTCTGAGACACTCTCGCCCTCTTTGAAAGATTTAACCTTTCCTCCGTTGACAGAAATATACGAAATGAGAGAAAAATCTCCTTTCTCCACTTGGAAAGTCTGGCTGCCTCCTTCCTTGATACTGATGGCCTTCTTTTCCGCCGCGGATTTGCTGAGTGCTCCCACCGTCTTATTCAGTTTGAGCGAACTGGTAGTCAGTTTTTTTGCCGCCTCCTTCACCTCCTCCATCATTCGCGTGACATCCGAGGAATATTTTCGGACAGTATTTTTATAGGAACTTTTAGCTCCCGTGCGGATGACATCCCAGATCAACGCCTGTACCGCCATATAAACCAGATCCCCCTCACTGCTGTTTCTGGCGGCACCCATCTGCTCTCCGATGTAGGCATACTTGGAGCAGAGTTCCTTGTTCGCCTTGCTCAGTTCCGCATACATTCCCACGGCCTTTTTGGATGCCACATAGGAAGAATCATTCCCTGCCGCGTGACCCGGATAAACACAGTACATGGCCTTTCCAGACTCCCGGTGAATCATCTTATGGGCTGCGGTACTGGCCCAAGTTGCGCCGGATCCCATCAATGGGGTGGAATACTGATGAGTGATGCGAAATCCTTTTTGGAAGTAAAACGGTGCTTTGCCGGCTGCTTCCACAGATCTGTCCTCGACAAAGGGCACCAACAGACCCATACAGAGGGTGAGTGCCAAAAGGCCGGCTAATAAACGCGTTTTCAACTCACTTTTTTTACCTCTCATGTTTCCTCCTTCTTAACTTTTCTGCCCGCATTTCAGTGTCAAACGACAAAAAAGCACAATAAAGCATCTTCTTGCTCCTCCCAAGCACCAAGGGCCCCTCAAAACGAAAGGCCCCCATGCGCTGCAGGTCGAAAAACAGGCCGCGATGAAATCCCGTCTTTCGCCCCAGAAGGAGTCATGATTTACTTTATTGTGCTTCTTTTGGTTCTGTCTGTCGTCTCTGTTATTTGGTTCTATACAACCTATCTCGTTCGCCTGAAACGAGGGTAGAACGTGCGCCGCCACAACAGCGGTTTTTTCTAAATTCCCGAATTGCTTCGGATGAGTTTAGGATAGCACTGAGATTTTTAGATTGCAAGTTTGACTATTCTCATTAGATTAGACCATGGAGGAAACATCTGTATTGTGATTTCGTTTGTTTTAATGAGAAATGCTATCTATGTCGTTCTGTTTTTGGAAGAGAAACAATAATTTACGGCCGGGCACCCCTGGAAATCTGCCCGCTGCTCCATATCAACCGAAATTGTCAGAAGTTTCTTCTCCGTCCTAAAAACCGTACTCCTCTATAATCTCCCGAGAATATCTCCCCTGCTCCTCGAAGATAAAAAGCGGTTTCATCACAGTCAACCGGGATCTCACGCCTTTTATTGCCTCTATCAATACAAGGTTTGCCTCCTTATCTGGAAAAGAGTGTACCATCCGCAGTCGCTTCGGATCCAGGTGACCCCTCCCAAGGGCATCTAAAATCAGGGGAAGCCTGGCTGGGCGGTGAACCAGGTAGAATCGTCCCTTTTCTCGCAAAAGAACAGATGCCTGTCCGATCACATCCTCCAAGGTACAACAGATCTCATGCCGGGCGATAGCCAAAGCCGGATTTGGATTCGGAAGGCCTTCGGAAACTGGGATATAAGGAGGATTCGAGGTGAGCACGTCAAAAGACGCTCTGCCAAAGAGCCGGTCCGCCTGCCGCAAATCTCCTGTCACAATAAAGATATCTTCCTGCAGTCCATTTAAGGCCACGCTCCGC
The DNA here is from genome assembly GCA_964601745.1 of uncultured Lachnospiraceae bacterium. GTDB lineage: Bacteria > Bacillota > Clostridia > Lachnospirales > Lachnospiraceae > CAZROZ01. The sequence goes on from CAZROZ010000225.1 coordinate 2,502, forward strand.
CTTGCCATATCAGCACTTTCCTTTTGGATCTCAATCCCGTAGAATTGCTTTCCCCTTGTTTTCGCCCGCAGCAGAAGGGGCACAATCCCGGTCCCGGTTCCAAGATCCAATACTCTTTCGCCCTCTTTCACCACGGCAAAGCCGGATAGGAGCACCGCGTCAATCCCGAAGCAGAACGTGCCAGGACGTTGAATAATCCTGTATCCGTTCCGCATCAAATCATCCAGACGCTCGCCATTTCGTAGAAATCTTTGTCCGGACATACCGTTCCCTCCTTCTGCTTTGTATCTTCCTCATTCCCGTCCCTCACAGATTCTTTTTCTCTGTGTAAAGTAAAACGAGTTCTTTCTCATTTTATCGTCAATGACCTTATTTTGTCCAGCACACTTTGACTCTCCCGAATACCCCCCGTCGCCGAAAATAAAGAGGTGATTTTTTGTATTGACAACCTCCCAGTTCATGCGTATAATCCCTGTATCAATAGTGCAAGATTGAATCTTGCGCAATTAAAAAGGAGGATTACACGATGAGCATTTATGATTTCACAGTCAAGGCGAGAAATGGCAGCGACGTACCGCTTTCCGATTACAAGGGAAAGGTGCTGCTGATTGTGAACACGGCAACCAAGTGCGGTTTTACGCCTCAATATGAGGAGCTGCAGAAATTGTACGATCTGCACCAGAAAGACGGCTTGGAAATCTTAGACTTCCCCTGCAATCAATTCATGGAGCAGGCACCTGGCACAGAGGAGGAAATCCACAAGTTCTGTACCGGCCGTTTCGGAATCACCTTCCCTCAGTTCGCGAAAATTGATGTCAACGGCGAGAAGGCAATCCCGCTCTACAACTATCTGACGGCGAACACCTCGTTCGGCGGATTCAGCGGTCCCATGTCGATGAT
>CAZROZ010000226.1:0-3394 GCA_964601745.1 uncultured Lachnospiraceae bacterium
TGCGTGATATTCTGGCGCGGGAGATGATCAGCAATACACTGATGCATCGAGAATTCAACAGTTCGTATCCTGCTAAATTTGTGATTATGCGGGACAAGATGTTTACGGAGAATGCAAATCGTGCGGACAGGGAGGGAGAAATCACACCGCAGAATCTGGAACCAGTGGCAAAAAATCCACTGATTGCCTCTTTCTTCCGGAATATTGGCAGAGCAGATCGGCTTGGCTCTGGTGTGAGAAATTTGTTCAAGTACAGCAGGTTCTATTCCGGTAGAGATCCAAAGATGAGAGAAGGCGACATCTTTCGAATTATTGTGCCACTGAATGATACCTATTCTTATGATTATGTGTTGAGCCAGAATAGGTTGGTTATGGGCGATGTCTATTCGGGCTCCGATTCTGGCACCATTTCTGACCCCATTGGTTCTGATTCTGACACCATTGACCCCATTTCTGACCCCATTGGCACCATTCCTGGCACTAATGGCACCATTTCTGGCACCATTGGCGCCGTTTCTGACCCAATTGGTACCGATTCTGGCACCATTTCTGACACCAGTGAGGTTGATTCTGGCACCATTTCTGTTTTGGGAGATTTGTCGGATGAGGAAAAGCAAGTGATTGCTCTTTTAAAGGCGAGTTCAACCTCTACACAGAATAAGATTCAGGAAGAGACAGGGTATTCCGTTCGAAAGGTAAAGCGCATCATGAAGAAACTGAAGGAAAGGGGAATTCTCACTCGTATCGGGAATAATCGTTCCGGGGAATGGCAGGTGAATATAGAATGCTGAATGAGGATAAAATACAACAGGAATTGACCAGTCGATTCGCGGCGCCGCTGCCAGAATTTTACAAGCGGCGTATCATTTTTTGGTATGATGAAGACAGGGAGTTTGAGAACAAGATCGGCAATATAAGTCTTCAAAACGCCCGTATTCTCATTTTGACCGGGAGCAATTTTTTCATCACGAAAAGAATTCTCGAGGCAGAGGATACGACCAGCAATTTTCTGGTCTATTGTCCGCTGCGCTATGACAAGCCGGAGGATGACTGGCTGCTGAATATCGAATTGTACAGTGAGGAGTTTCGCGCGGACCTCAATTCCATCTGGATCAGCGAGATGGGGCTTCCGGCGAATTCCGTGATGCGGCAGATGGTGAAAAAGTATAGAAAGTTTTTCAATGAGGCCAGGTGGCGCAAAAGTGTGGCGAGTATGGCAAAGGAGATCCAAACGGCTTCCAGGCTGCATCTGGCGGTCATGGCATCTCTTTGCGGACTGAAAAAGCCGGATCCCTCCGATATCATTCGGACACTGCTGGCGAAATCCCTGGACCCAGCGGAGAATTCCATCTATCAGAATTTTGCCATGTATGGAGCGCAGGAGCCGTTCTGGGTGATGGTGTCCCAAGGCACTGGGTTTACGGCGAGGGGTGAGGATGCGGATCTGGGACAATTGGCGGTGCATCTTTTCTTGACGGCGGCCACCCGCACCATACGGCAGGAATTTCTCTCCGGTCTGGAAGCGCGTTTCTCCCTTTCCCATCAGGCCTATTGCTATGACCTGGTCTCAGAGTGGCTGGTATCTGACGCCCAGAGCGTGTACCGGATTGCCCGTTTCGTAGAAGAGGAGACAAGGCTCGCGGACAGATTCTCCAGGCTGGAGATCGAGGATTTGATTGAGACGGAGATCTTTCCGTGTATCAATGAGTGCATCTTGAAAATGATGATGACACAGATCACTGACTCTATCATTCAGCCGGACGCGATCCGCGGTGTGGTGGAAAAGCGGCGCACCAAAGTGTGGTATGCACATTTTTCATATTACTATGAGGGATTATTGGCACTGGCGGATATGCAGGCTTTCTTCCTCTCTCACGCGGCGGGTTTTCATCTGGCGGAGCCAAGGCAGGTTTGGGAGGCTTATTTGAGTGATTACTATCAGATGGACAGCGCATATCGGCATTTTCACCTGGTCTTTGGCCGCAGTCTGTCCGTTTCGAATGGAGAACTGGATGACCTGTTCAAGCAGGTGGCGGAACAGGCAGAGGCACTCTACAGCGGATGGTTTCTGACAGAGCTTTGCAGCAATTGGACGAATGTGTGCGGGGAGGAATTGCAGAGATACGGGAGGATTCTGGACGCCTCCCAGCAGGAATTTTTCTATCGCTTCAAAGTGGCTTCCAGTTCGAATCGGGTTTACGTGATCATTTCCGACGCACTGCGCTATGAAGTGGCCGCGGAACTTGTCAGACAGCTCCGACAGGAGACCCAGTGCAAGGCAGAGCTTACCGGCATGGAGGCGATTTTCCCGACCACTTCCAACTTCGGCCTGGCCGCTCTGCTCCCGCATAATGAATTATCCATTGTGAGAAAGGACAGCGGCGGGGTCGCGGTTCTAGCCGATGGGAAGACCACGGAGATGGCCGACCGGGAAGGGGTGCTGAAACGCGCCCATGCCGCCAGTGTCGCGCTGCAATATAAAGAGATTATCAAGATGAAGCGGGCAGAACGGCAGGCGCTGGTGAAGGGAATGGACATCGTCTATATCTACCATGACAAGATCGATGAAGCCAGTCATACATCCGATAACCTGGTTTTTTCTGCCTGTGAAGACGCCATCGCGGAGATCAAAAATATGGTGCGTATTATCTGCAATGAGTTTGGCGGAGCACATATCCTGATCACAGCAGATCATGGGTTTCTCTACACCTACAGTCCGCTGCGGGAGGATGCCAAGGTGGGTAAGGACAGTTTTCAAGGCAGAGATGTGGAAGTGGGACGGCGCTACGCGATTGTAGAGCAGGACGCGGAGCCGGAATTCCTCCTGCCGGTGAAATTCATGGGAGAGAGTGTCGGCCTTCGCGCCTATACGCCCAGGGAAAATCTGCGTCTAAAGACCGGCGGAGGCGGACTCAATTATGTACATGGCGGGATCAGTCTGCAGGAGGTAGCAGTTCCACTGATTGATTATCAATATTTGCGCAATGACTACAAAACTTACCAGCGCAATCGGGAGAAATATGAGACCAAGCCGGTGCGTTTGACGCTCCTCTCCACCAGCCGGAAGATCAGCAATCTGATTTTTTCTTTAAATTTCTTTCAGCGGGAAGAAGTCTGTGACAATCGTGCCGCATGCACTTACCTGGTCTATATGGTCGACGCGGAGGGAAATAAAATCAGCGATACCAACCGGATCATCGCGGACAAAACCAGTGAGAATGTCCAGGAGCGCACGTTCCGGTGCGGGTTCAATCTGAAAAGCAGAAATTATGGCAAAGGGGAGAGCTATTATCTGGTCATCGCGGATGAATCCGGTCTGCAAGCGCCTCAGAAAGAAGAATTTCAGATTGATATCCCGATGGCATTTGATGAGTTCAGTTTCTTTGAGAAGTGA
>CAZROZ010000227.1:0-532 GCA_964601745.1 uncultured Lachnospiraceae bacterium
AGGAGAATCGGATCGGTGAAGGTTTTGCTGTCGAGAGAACAGACGGGGAACGTTCGTCAGCCGGAAGGTTCCGTCCCGACAGAACCGCGGGTGACAGAACTGTGGTTGATAGAACTGCGGGTGACAGAATTGTGGTTGATAGAACCATGGGTGATAGAACCGCGTCGGAACGTACCTTTGCCGGAAGAAATATTCCCGAAAGACCGGTTCTCGCCAGAGAGGACCGGGTGCTGCGGCAGCCCAGAGAGATGAAAGAGGATTCCGGCAGCTACCGGGTTCCTCCGGAGACCGTTCAGCTGGACAGCGGAGAAAAAGCGAACGGAATCCTGGAAGTCATGGCGGACGGCTTCGGCTTTATCCGCTGTGCCAATTACCTCCCCGGAGAGAATGATATCTATGTTTCCCCCTCTCAGATCCGCCGGTTCGGACTGAAAACCGGAGATATCATCCAGGGAAATATCCGCATTAAGACCCAGGGGGAAAAATTCAGCGCTCTCCTGTATGTGACTTCCATTAACGGATTCAATCCCGG
>CAZROZ010000227.1:542-3390 GCA_964601745.1 uncultured Lachnospiraceae bacterium
AGATGACCCCCATTTTCCCCAATGAAAGGCTGGTGCTGGAACGGCCCGGCGGAACTCTTGCCATGCGCATCGTGGACCTGATCAGTCCCATCGGCAAGGGCCAGCGGGGGATGATCGTATCTCCTCCCAAGGCAGGGAAAACTACCCTTCTCAAGGATGTGGCCAAATCCATTCTCAGGAACTGTCCTTCTATGCACCTGATCATTCTCCTTATTGACGAGCGTCCCGAGGAGGTTACCGATATCAAAGAAGCCATTAACGGCCCCAATGTGGAGGTGATTTATTCCACCTTCGATGAGCTGCCGGAGCGTCATAAGAGGGTTTCCGAGATGGTGGTGGAGCGGGCCAGACGTCTGGTGGAGCACAAAAAAGACGTGACCATTCTTCTGGATTCCATTACCAGGCTTGCCAGAGCCTATAATTTAAGCGTTCCCCCCAGCGGAAGAACCCTTTCCGGAGGGCTGGACCCCGCCGCTCTCCATATGCCCAAGCGCTTTTTTGGTGCCGCCAGAAACATGCGGGAAGGAGGAAGCCTTACGATTCTCGCTACGGCTCTGGTGGACACGGGAAGCAAAATGGACGACGTGGTTTACGAAGAGTTCAAGGGCACCGGCAACATGGAGCTGGTACTGGACCGGAAGCTGTCCGAAAGACGTGTCTTCCCTGCCATCGATATCCAGAAATCCGGCACAAGGCGGGAAGAACTGCTGCTGGATCCGGACGAGCTGGAAGCCGTCTATATCATGCGCAAGGCGCTCAACGGCATGAAGAGCGACGAGGCGGTGGAGAATATCCTCAATATGTTTGTCCATACCCGGGACAACCGGGAGCTGACAGCCCGTGTGCGGCGGCAGAGGTATGTATAAAGAAGTCGGTGAGCCGCGATTCCGTTTCCCTGTGATTGTTTCCTGCCCACGCATTTTTCCCGGCACGGCAGGGTGGTCTCAGATAACGCTTCCAGCCACGGTGCTTTCCGACCAGAAACGCTGCCGCGGAAATACTGCTCAGACACTCTCAGATATTTCTCAGACATTTTGCCGTGAACTGCCTGTGAAGACTTTACTGTGAAGTTACTCTGCGAGCTCTCTGCGAAGTGCGAAGTCGTTCTTTGAAATGCCTGTGAAGCCCTTGCATTTTGAATTATTATATGCTATAATCCATTCGCTGTTTAGAGAAACTGTATGAGTGATCTTTTTACAGGAAATTTCGGATCTGTGCACGGCAGGATCGCTGTCGGGAACGTCAGAAGGAAATTATATAGTTAAAACAGCCAACTGCAGGGACTTGCAGGGGTAGTCCGGGATAACTTGCCGCGGTATTCAATGAGCGGCATTGGCCGGAAATCGGCGGCATGGCCGCAAGCAGTTCACAATCAAATAAAAAGAGGTGAAAATCATGAAGGAAGGAATCCATCCGAAGTACTATCAGACGACCGTTACCTGCAACTGCGGCAATACGTTTGTGACAGGTTCAACAAAAAAGGAGATCCACGTGGAGGTTTGCTCCAAGTGCCATCCATTCTACACCGGCCAGCAGAAAACCACGGCAGCCCGCGGACGTATCGATAAGTTCAACAAGAAATACGGTATCCAGGCTAAATAGCAGGGTAAAGATAAGGTTGGGGTTGCGAAATCTCAACCTGTTTTTAATGAGCAGACCCGCAGATATGTTATGCCAGGGTTATGCCAGGCGGCAGGGCAAATCCTGCTTCGCATGTTTGCCGCGGTGATTAACGGCGCGAAACGCAGAGACAGCACATCGGCGCTGGTGGCTGGACAGTTTGCCGCAGCGGTTTGAGAAGTGGACCGGTTTTGAGGGCGCAGGGAGTGCTGCGTGCGGGCCGTGCTTTGAGAGGGGAAAACTCTCCTCTGCTCTATAATGATATCCTTAAATGGCGATGAGCTCCTGCGGGCAGGAGTGCCCGGAGGTTCTGAGTGGGAGAGTATCATGAAATATTCAAATATAGGCGGGCAGGCGGTCATGGAAGGCGTGATGATGCGCAACGGCAGCAAATACGCGGTGGCCGTCCGCACGGTGGATAAGGAGATCGTGGTCAAAACAGACGAATACCACGGCATCGTTAAAAATAAGAAGATACTGGCGATTCCGATCATCCGGGGTGTGTTCAATTTTGTAGATTCGCTGGTCCTCGGCATGAAGACCCTGCTGTATTCCGCCGATTTCTTCGCGGAGGAGACTCCCGAGGAACTGGAGGAACGCCTTGCAAAAGAAGAAAAAAAGGCACAGAAGAAAGCGCAGAAACTGCGGCAGCAGGGCAGGGAACAGGAGGCGGATCAGGCGCTGGAGAAGGCACAGGCGGATGCGCGGGCGGAACGCGAACGTCTGGAAAAGCGCACGGATGCTTCCACGTCCGTGGAGGACAAAAAGGAAAGCAACGGGCTGCTGACCGGACTGACGGTGGCATTCTCCATCGTGCTCTCCGTGGCGCTGTTTATGATGCTCCCGTATTTCCTCTCCCGGGGGCTGCGCTATCTGACCGATTCAGAGACCCTGATCTCTATCTGTGAGGCAGTCCTGCGTCTGGCGATCTTCCTGACTTATATTGTCCTGATCTCCCGCATGAAGGAGATCCAGCGCACTTTTATGTATCACGGCGCGGAGCACAAATGCATCAACTGCATTGAGCACGGCATGGAACTGAATGTGGAGAACGTGCGCAAAAGCTCCAAGGAGCACAAGCGCTGCGGCACCAGCTTCCTGCTGATCGTGATGCTGGTCAGCGTGGTGTTTTTCCTGTTTATTCGCGTGAGTTCCCCGGTATGGCGGGTGGTGATCCGTCTGCTGCTGGTGCCGGTGATTGCCGGGGTGTCGTATGAGTTTATCCGGC
>CAZROZ010000228.1:0-3351 GCA_964601745.1 uncultured Lachnospiraceae bacterium
AGGCGGTCAGGTGGCGGAGCTTCCCCTGCTTCCCTCCGGACAGATCACAGTGCTCATGCTATGTGGACTGCAAGGGGCCGGCAAGACGACTGCCGCGGCGAAATTGGCGGGGCAGCTTCGGACCAAAGGAAAGCGGCCGCTGCTGGTGGCCTGCGATGTCTATCGGCCTGCCGCTATCAAGCAGTTGCAGGTCAATGGTGAGAAAGTTGGCGTACCGGTCTTTTCTATGGGAGAGGGATATTCTCCTGTTGCCATCGCCAAGGCGGCTTATGAACACGCGGAGAAGAACGGCAATCAGGTGGTGATCCTGGACACGGCGGGACGGCTGCATATCGATCAGGACATGATGGAGGAACTGGTGGCCATTCAAAATGCCGTTCCCGTGACCATGTCGATTCTGGTGGTTGATGCCATGACCGGACAGGATGCGGTGAACGTGGCAAAGGCATTTACAGAACAAGTGGGCATCGGCGGCGTGATTTTGACGAAATTGGACGGAGATACCCGGGGTGGCGCCGCGCTTTCCATCCGTCAGGTGACAGGGACGCCGATTCTTTTTGCCGGCATGGGAGAGAAATTGACCGATCTGGAGCCGTTCTATCCGGATAGGATGGCCTCCCGGATCCTGGGCATGGGCGATGTGCTCTCGCTGATTGACAAGGCTTCTCAGATCGAGATGGATGATGCCAAGGCGAAAGAGATGGAGCGCAAATTCCGCAAGGCCGAATATAATTTTGACGATTATCTGGAGCAGATGCAGCAGATAAGAAAGATGGGTGGCTTCGCCGATCTGATTGCGATGGTTCCCGGCATGGGAAATCAGCTAAAAGGTCAGGACCTGGAAGGCTCTGAACAGGCACTTCACCAGGCGGAAGCCATCATACTTTCCATGACCAAGGAGGAGCGGGCAAATCCGTCTCTGCTGAATCCCTCCCGGAAGAACCGGATCGCGAGAGGTGCCGGGGTGGATATTTCCATCGTAAATCGGTTTGTCAAGCAGTTTGATTCCGCAAAGAAAGTCATGAAGCAAATGTCCGGCGCCATGATGGGAAGGGGACGGCGAAAAGGCAGATTCCCGTTTGGAAGGTGACAAAAAGAAATGAAAAGGGTGATAACCGCGGGTTTTTCCGCGTTACACAAAAAGCCGTAGTCAGTAGTCATGCGGCCCATAGAACGCAATTTATAAATGGAGGTAAGAACAAGATGGCAGTTAAGATCAGATTAAAGAGAATGGGACAGAAGAAAGCGCCTTACTATAGAATAGTGGTAGCAGACGCCAGATCACCCAGAGACGGTCGCTTCATTGAGGAAATCGGCACCTACGATCCGAATCAGGATCCCAGTGCGTTTACCGTGGATGAGGAAGCCGCGAAGAAATGGCTCAAAAACGGTGCCCAGCCTACAGATACGGTTGGCAAATTGCTGAAGATTGCCGGTATCCTTTGATTTACCGGGCAGGAGGAAAATTACCATGAAAGAACTGGTTGAAATTATCGCCAAAGCATTGGTGGACCACCCCGAGAATGTTTCCGTCACAGAGGTAAAGGATGGGGACAGCACGATTCTGGAGCTTCGGGTGGCTTCCGATGACATGGGCAAGGTGATTGGGAAGAACGGGCGCATCGCCAAGGCCATCCGCAATGTGGTGAAAGCGGCCGCATCCAAGGATGACAAGAGAGTGACGGTGGAGATCACCCAGTGAGAGATAAAACCACATCGAAAGAAGCCGTACTGTGAGATAGGCCGTAGTGAGAGACAGACTGCATTGAGAGTAGCTGCACTGTGAGAAGTCGCACTGTGAGATGCCACACTGTGAGATACCACACTGTGAGAAGTCGCATTGTGAGATGCCACACTGTGAGAAGTCACATTGTGAGATGCCACACTGTGAGAAGTCGCACCGTGAGAGACAAGTCGTATTGCGAGAGACAAGCCACATTGAGACGGTGTCCAGTTGACGGCATGGGAGGAAACGCACATGGAGGAGGAATGCATCCGCGTCGGTATCTTTACCAGTACCCACGGACTCAAGGGAGAGATCAAAGTTTTCCCTACGACAGACGATCCGCAGCGTTTCCTGGACCTTCAGGAGGTACTCCTGGTGCTGGGGGAGAAACAGATTCGCTTCCCCATCGAAAGAGTGCGGTTTTTTAAAAATCAGGTGATCCTAAAGGGGATCGGCTTTGACAGCATTGATGCCGTGGAGCCGTGGAAGGGGGCAGACCTGATGATCTCGAGGGACAGGGCTGTTCCACTGGCGGAAGGGGAGTATTTCGCTTTTGAGCTCATAGACGCCAGAGTCGTCACAGAGGATGGCGCATCGCTCGGCACCATTCAGGAGATCCTCTTTACCGGTGCCAACGATGTCTATGTGGTGAAGAATCAGGCGGGAAGAGAAATTCTGCTGCCTGCCATTCCCTCATGTATTTTGTCAGTGGATCCGAAAGCGAAACTCGTGACCGTGCATCTGCTGCCGGGTCTGCTGGAGTAGGAATGTGATGGTCCAATATTATGTTTTGACTCTATTTCCAGAGCTCATCTCCTCTGCGGCCTCCGTCAGTATTCTGGGACGAGCGGCCAATCAAGGTTTGCTGCAGATCATCCCGGTCAATATCCGGGAGTATACTAGGGATAAGCACAAAAGAGTGGATGACTACCCCTATGGCGGCGGCGCGGGAATGGTGATGCAGGCGGAGCCGATTTTCAACACCATGCAAGCGCTGTTTTCTGAGCGCAAAGTGCTGCCCCGCTTGCTATTTCCCTCTCCGCAGGGACCTCTTTTCACCCAGCAGATGGCAGATGAATTGAGCCGGGAGGAGGAACTCTGTTTCTTATGCGGCCATTATGAGGGCGTGGATGAGCGGGTGCTGGAATTATTTCCCTTTGAGCCGGTCAGTATCGGAGACTATGTGGTCACCGGCGGAGAACTTCCCGCCATGTTGATGATTGACGCCATTGCGAGAATGGTGCCGGGTGTCCTGCACAATCAAGCCTCCTGGTCCCAGGAGGAATCCTTTCGCAGCGGACTGCTGGAATATCCCCAGTATTCCCGACCGGAGGTTTTTGAGGGAAAGGAAGTGCCCCCGGTACTTTTGTCCGGTCACCACGCGCGGATTGCCGCCTGGCGCAGAGAACAGTCTGTGCTGCGCACCGCGAGAAATCGACCGGATCTGCTGGCTGAGGCAGATTTATCTGCCGCGGAGCAGGAGATGGTGAAAAAATACTTGCAATGATTATAGTGATATGTTAGATTTAATTAGTTATGAATATGAGATGTTCCTCTGCTGCAAGAGAAACCTCACGGCAGGTGTCACTGTGAATACCGGTCTGACAGGAAAAGAGAAGGCAGCA
>CAZROZ010000229.1:0-3349 GCA_964601745.1 uncultured Lachnospiraceae bacterium
AAAGCAAGATATGAAAAAGGAACAGGCAAGACAGGAAGAAAAAGAGCCAAAACGACTCACCGTGCGGGAGGCTGTTTGTCCCTTTTCAATAGTGTCCTTCCTAGGATCTCTCTCAATACTTCCTGATCGCTTTTTTGTATCTGATTTAAATCAATCTCGTCAAATTCCTCCTGGCTCCTGTAACGCAGCGCTTTGAGCAGAGGAGTTTGCAGAAGTTTTGGGTTGGCACGAAGGCACTTCCCCAGTCTGTGATGAATCAGGTCATCTGCCAGGTCCCGCCGAAATTGCTCATAATCCTCCAGCGCCTCGTCCAGGGAATCATAGAACCAAAAACTGTCGGGATCTATGGTCAGGACATTTCCCCTCCACTTTCCTGTCTCTGGATCAGGCAGGAGGATGTCCAGACAGCAGCAATTGGGATCCTGCTGTAATTTTCTTTTCAGATTCATTTTTTCGTAAGCGTCTTCATAATATCGTTTTCCCACCACATACACACCGACACCTGTCAACGGGTCAACTCGGAGCGGACACAGCACATCGTCACAATGGCTTGCCCGCAGCGCGTGATAAATTTTCTCACAGTCCTCTCTGCTGGTCTCCTCAGTTGAAGAGGTTCGTTCCTTCTCTTTCGGCCAGCTCCCATACCGCTTTACCCAGAGATCCAGCAGTTCCAGTCCTAGCTGACGGCGGGCAGGACGTCCCTTGGGCGGCGTGATCCGACTGGATTCCTCCGCGTGGATCCATTCCCCGTGATCATAGAGAAACCGCTCGACCTCCTCATAGACGGAGATGTCAAATACGGTCCGCAGCAAATTTGCAAGATAGTCCCTTCCCCCAAGGCTCTGTAGCGTCCCTTTAAGCCGTTCAATGACGGGAGAATCCCCACCTTTCAGACGCAGGCAAAGCTTCTTCAAGTCATTTTGCACCTGATTTTTTGTAAGGGACGGTGGTATTTTATAATCAAGAGCGCCGTACACCAGCGGCGTTATCAAGTCAAACGCGCATTCTCGCTCCCCAGTTGAAGTTTCATAGGAGGCTTGATAGAGTCTTTTTCGCCGGCAAAGGAGAGGAAGCACCTCCAGCAGCACCTCCAGCACACCGTCCAAAGGTTCCCCTGTGCTCCCGCTCGATGGTTTCCCTGTGTCCCCCTGCACCGCTCTCGCTATTTGGCCAAGGCGTACGGCGCTTCCATCGCGGCTTATGCCCTGGGAAAGCCTAGAAGACATATACGCGTACAAGACTGATTTGTCACGGTATTCCAGATACTCTTTGCACAGATCCCTGTAAAAACTGTTCTTTTCCGCCATCTTTACAGTTTCCTCTCACGAACGGTGCGCATAGCCTTATTCAGATAAGCCCGGAATGTCTGGCATGGCTCCGCGCTGTCCAAACGGCTATACCCCTGTTCCAGTAAGAATTGCGCCGTCATCTCCTTCACATCAGCCTCAAAACAATAGCGTCGATAACAGGTGGGAAAAAGTCCCACCAGCCGCTCATAGTGCTTGACGTATTCCTCGGGGCAGGCAAAACAGCCGCGCAGACGTGCGCTTTCTTTCGCTATGCCAGCATCGCGCGTGCGCCGGAGTCGCAGTGTATGCTCACGAAAGGCGCGGTCATTTTCCTCCTGCGAGATCTCGGTCTCTTCCCCGAAGAATGACGCCCCCTCTTCTGCCGGTTCTTGCTCCTCCTGGGTATCTTCCATCCACCCCTCGATGATCTCCCACACGGCTTCCGGCATCTCACAACCCGTACCGCGCATCACGGGACAGGACAGTGCTTTCCCGGTCAACGCACTGTAAAGCTCACCCATGACTTCATAGAGCCAGGGGCGCACCGGCGCCAGCCGCGGAATCAGAAATTGGTCCTCCTCTTTTTCCTCCAGCTCGGAAGTCGCCACGGAGGGGCGGAGCTGATACAACAGAGTCCGGAAAGTCGTCTCCTTCAAATCGTCATTGACCCGGACACTCCCGCCCAGATAATAGCGGGTGTAGGGAGTTGTACACGCCCGCAGCGTGCAGTAAAGCAGGCAGCGATAAAATTCCTCCATGCGATCCCGGTCAGGATACCAGCGGTACAACCCGCTGGTCAGGGAAGCGAGCAGTTCCTCTGCGCGTCCGGATGAAAATTTGCCGTCCGCGTCCGTGATAAATGGCATAACAGGCGTATCCGCCCCCATCACATACTCTTCCAAATCCGTAAATCCATCCCGCAGGCGCTGCAGGCGAAACATTGCTTCCGTGTGTGCATCTTTTGTCATTTCACATCCCTCCTTAGAGAGGCTTTTAACTTTTTTAAGTGGTACTGTTTCAAGCGGAGATCTCCACATTGTAGATCTCCGTCTCCGGCTCATAGAACAAAATACTGTTGACGGCGTTCATGATCTGTGAGCGCATCCAGCGAACGCCGAGTCCTTCCGATGCCGCCTGATACGCAAGGCTCTCGGCGGATTTGTCATCAATTTCAATCCTGCCCTTAAAAGCGGACTGCATGCCCGGCAGTATATAATTTTTCAAGATTGTGAGATAGTCGGACTCATCCAGTGCTTTCAGAGCAATAATATTATTGATACGACCTGCGATTTCCCGCCGCATCCCGGCATCGATGAGATCGCTGTATCCAATCTCGACATCGGTGTAATCGCATTCTGTCGATAGCATCGCTCCGAATCCAATGCGGCTGCTGCTTTTTTTGCTCTTGTCCTGAAGGAGTGTTTCAAAAGCGCCCAGTAGGACAACCGAGACTTTAGAGCAGTCGACAGAAAATTGCTTATTCGCGTTGTCACTGCCAAATTCGATCACATCTCCATCCATCATTTTAAGAAGGCTGTTTTGAATGTGGGCATTGGCATTGACCCCGTCCCCGATAGTGACTACCTCGCAGCACAGCTTGTCCGCCTCATCCAGGACGACGACCATTCCGTCTTTGAGTATCTCATTGGGGACACCTTCAAAAATATCGCGCAGGTGAACAGAACCCCGCCACCCGTCTGCGGCCATTCTGCTGGCATCGATCATTCGCACCCGGTCTGGAAAAAGGTGCTCTAATTGCCGCCAGATTTCCGATTTTCCGCATCCCGTAGGCCCACAAAAGACCGTGTTGCAGCGACGTCCTTCCATGATGTTGTAAAAGATCAGTGCCGCTTCTCTCTTTGCCTTTTCCTGTCCATACACCCTGCGGTCAATCAGATCATAGATCGTTTTTGGAGTCCAAAGACCATTTTTTACACCGTCTGTTGGAACAATTCCATATTTCTTCTGGGCCTGCTTCAACTCTTCCAGGACTTCTTCTCTCTTTTCACAGGTGTAATCCGTACACAGAGAGTTTTTCGCCAGCAGTTCTACCATGGTTC
>CAZROZ010000230.1:0-3312 GCA_964601745.1 uncultured Lachnospiraceae bacterium
GCGGAGCAATCCGTGGGCTTTCATTCATGGTGGTGTCCCACATGTGGGGCATGGGGGTTTATTCTGAATCTACTTCCACGCCTTACTACACTTCTATGCCTCAATATACTTCCATGCCTCAATATACTTCCACGCCTCACAGTCGGAACCACCGCGCACAAAAACCTCGTCAGACCATGCGGTATCCCAATCCCCGCACGGTCTGAATCAGCGCAGGATTTTGGGGGTCTTCCTCAATCTTGTCCCGGAGCCGTCCGATGTAAACCGACAGTGTATTATCATTGACAAAAAGACCGGAGGCATCCCACACCTCCTCCAGGATCCGATTTCTGGTGAGCACTGTCCCCCGGTTATTGACAAAGAGCAGCAAAAGCCGGTATTCCAGGGCAGAAAGAGGAATCTCCTCTCCTGCTCTGGTGACAATGCCCCGCTCCTGATCAATGACCAGAGAGCCGATGACCTCCTGGGACGCGTGGGAGGTCCGCCGCAGAACGCTCCGGATCCGGGAAACCAATTCCCTCGGCCGGAAGGGCTTGCTCACATAATCGTCCGCCCCCAGATCCAGTCCGGTCACCACACTGTATTCATCCCCGGAGGCGGTGAGAAAAATCACCGGGGTCTGATATTCTTTCTTTGCCATGGTGCACAGGGAATACCCGCTCCCGTCCGGCAGGGAAATATCCAAAAGCAGCAGATCAAAGCGCTGCTCATTCAGGCACTGCGTTCCCTCCCGCACATTTCCTGCCACTGTCAGAGAAAACCCTTCCTCCAGCAGCAGCCGATTCATATAGCGAGCGATTTCAGGGTCGTCCTCCACCAGTAAAATATGCTGCATTTCTTCCTCCCTTTGTCACTCCGCATTTATTGTGGAGGAATCCGTTTCTTCCTCCTTGTTCTCCCGGGAGGCGTTCTGCAAAAAGACCAGCAATTCCCGGACATGCTTACAGCCCAGAAGGCCTTCCGTGGACATGCCTGCTTTTCGCAGCTGGGTCAAATTGGCGGCGGGCAAAATACAACTGGTAAATCCCAGTTTCCTGGCCTCCGCCACCCGCTGATTGGCCAAAGAGACAGCGCGAACCTCTCCCGTCAGGCCAACCTCACCAAAGACCAGCGTCTTTTCCGGGACTGGCAGATTCGTATAACTGGAGAGCAAAGAGAGCACCAACGCCAAATCCAGAGCCGGCTCTTTCACCCGCATGCCGCCAGCCACATTCGCATAAGCGTCATAGGATCGAAGCGGTAATTTGAGGCGTTTCTCCAAAACCGCCAGCAGCAGATTCACCCGATTGAAATCCATGCCCGCTGCGGTTCTCCTTGGAATGGCAAAGGTAGTCTGGCAGACCAGTGCCTGGACCTCCACCAGAATCGGACGGGTTCCCTCCATGGTACAGGCAACCACAGAACCTGCCTCCCCCTTCGGCCTGCCGGAGAGCATATACTCCGAGGGATTCTCGATCTCCACCAGACCATTTTGATGCATCTCAAAGACACCGATCTCGTTGGTAGACCCAAAGCGGTTCTTCACACTGCGCAGAATCCGGTAGGCCGCCTGATCCTCCCCTTCAAAGTAGAGCACCGTATCCACCATGTGCTCCAGCACTCTCGGCCCGGCCACCGCTCCCTCCTTGGTGACATGGCCGATGAGAAAGACCGTCACGCCGGTACTTTTTGCCAAGCGCAGGAAAAATCCAGCGCACTCTCTCACCTGGGTCACACTGCCCGGGGCGGAATCCATCTCCTCCCGGTACATCGTCTGGATAGAATCGATCACCACGATCTCCGGTTTCTCCCGGGTCACCGCGTCGGAGATGACCTCCAGATTCGTCTCCGCCAGCAATAAGAGATCTTTTCCAAATTCTCCCAGCCGGTCTGCCCGCATCCGGATCTGCCGCAGAGATTCCTCCCCGGAGACATAGAGCAGGCGATGCCCAGCCAGGGACAACTTCCGACACATCATCAGCATCAGGGTTGACTTCCCGATCCCTGGATCTCCACCCACCAGCAGCAAAGAGCCAGGCACAATGCCGCCGCCCAGCACCCGGTCCAATTCCTCAATACCGGTGTGGATCCGATCTTCCTCGTCCCTGGAAATGTCCTGAAGGGAAGAGACCGCGGCATTTCTCACACCGCTTTTCGCCGAGGAGAGACCCCTGGCAGTGGCCTTTGGGGCCGCAGGTGCCTCCACAAAGGTATCCCAATTCTTGCATGCCGGGCACTGTCCCAGCCATTTACTGGATTCATATCCGCATTCTGAGCAGAAAAATACTGTCTTTTCTTTTGCCATTCTACGATTGTAGTTCCTTTCTCCCTAGAATTGCATTCTACCGCTGTAGATTCATTTATTTTCTTTGTGCTTTTGAAGGTGTTTCTTTGCACTTTAGAAGGTGTTTTCTTTCCCTTTTAGAAGGCATTTCCTTTCCCCTTCCATCCCATTTTGCCTCCCAAACCGCGCACTTATGCCTCATCCTGCGATTTATTGGCTTCCGAGGGTGATTTTGCGTTTCCCGCAGATTGTGTTTCTGCCACAGCGCCGGCGAGAGAATCCTTTTCCGCCACGAAATCGGCATTCATCCCGGTACTGACAGGCGAGGCTTCCTCCTCCGGCGAATCGGCAGGAGTGGTTTCCCTTTCTTTCACCGAATCCCGCTCCTTCTTCTCCAGTTCTCTTGGAAGGAACACTACCCCGTCTCCCTGCCGTCTCACATGGACCACGCTGTTCTCATGGACTCGTCCTGCCAGAATCTCCTCCGCCAGCGCATCCTCGATTTTCGTCTGGATACTGCGCCGCAGGGGTCTGGCGCCATAGATCTTGTCAAAACTGGTGTCCACAATCCACTCACAGACCTCGTCCTCCACTTCCAGCATCAATCCCATCTGATTGAAAATCCGGTCATTGATCTGTTTCAGCATAATATCCACGATGCTCCGGATATTTTCCCTAGTCAGGGAATGGAACACGATGATCTCGTCAATTCGGTTTAAGAACTCCGGTTTGAACAGCCGTTTCACTTCATCCATCACATTGTTCTTCATGGTCTGATAGGACGCGTTCTCATCGTCCGCCGTCACAAATCCCATTGTCTTCGGCGCCACGATCCGCTCGGCTCCCGCGTTGGAAGTCATAATGATAATGGTATTTTTGAAGCTGACTTTTCTCCCCTGGGCATCGGTGATATGACCGTCATCCAGCACCTGCAGCAGAATGTTAAATACGTCAGGATGGGCCTTTTCCACTTCGTCAAAGAGGATCACGGAATAGGGATTGCGCCGCACCTTCTCGCTGATCTGGCCTCCCTCTTCGTACCCCACATA